>JAGLZJ010000167.1 GCA_023131555.1 Candidatus Bathyarchaeota archaeon
ATCTACGAGAACGACGTCGCCGATTCTGAACCTTAATACATTAAATGCGGCGGCGGCTCCCACTTTGCCTGCGCCTATGATTGAGATCATTTCAGTCGCCAAACTTCAATAAGAACGTGACCACATAAAACCTACGCGCGCGCATTTGGAAAAAAGAAAAATGAAGGTTTAGGTGTGTTTATCCAAGGTTTTCGTATTCTATTACGACAGCTCGGAAGTATAAAATCTCGCCAGTTCCCGTTCCGAGTTCTTTGAGGGCATATATGCAGTTTTCATTGTCAATTCTAGCGTGGCTTACGGTGTCATTGTGAAGAACCTGCATTTCTGTGCTAGCGCCTTCCCAGCTGGTTTCAATGTGTGCCATTACACCCAATGATGAGTTTTCGGTTAGGTTATATCCCCATAGTTCCACCATCATTCGTCCATCAACCGAATTGTCATAAAGATAGGCAGTTATGTTCACTATGGTAGCCTGGTGTGGAAGCTGGACAGGAGCCCAAAAGGCTCTTCCTCCTTCTGCTGGAAGATATGAGAAGTTCTCCAATTTCGCCTTAGCAAATGCTGCTGCGGAAATAGAGATTGAACCGTTTTCCCAAGGGCAAAGTCCTGGAAGTCCCTGAGGTCCTATCGGTCCCTCTTCTCCCTGTGGTCCAGCATCTCCTGTATCACCTTTAGATCCTGCTAATCCTTCATCTCCTTGAGGTCCAACTTCCCCCTGTGTTCCTTGAACTCCTTGAAGCCCCTGCACTCCTTGGTCACCTTTCAAACCTTGGGGTCCAACTGCTAATTGTGAGGAAATTACGGTTGCCAGCAAGCTAGAAGCTAGGATTGCCACAACAAGTCCTATTAAGAATGTGTTCCTGGAAACTACAACTTCAGCCATTTAATCACCTCCCCTTTATCCCTACAGATTTCACATATTATTCAATCAAGTTGCATTAAAGATTTCAGAAAGAAACTTCTATACCCCGAAATAGAAAAGAGAAAACTGTGTGTGTGATTAAAATGCATGCATGCACACACACTTTTACGAACGATTAGTGAACTCCGTCTCCACCGTAGTTAGCTGCAGGCTGTAGAAACGGAACCGTATCCACTAATCTTGGAAATGGATACTCCTGGGTGTCCTTTTCTTTGGGGCGCGCGCATATCAATATAAAAAAGAAGGGATGGTTAAGTATCGATTTGGTTTGATGATGAAGGCTCATTTAGGTGGTTTGTGTATCTGAATGTTGCCTGCCAGTATTGGGTCCTCAGTTAGCACGCTGCCAAAGTAGTCGCCGCTGCCGCCCAAGTAAGCACCGTCGAGAAATATGAGGAATTTGTCATTTTTACCTGGTTCGCCATTGTCTTCAACATAAACATCGACCATCAGCCCAGAATAGACATCTAATCCACCGAACTTGGCTTTCTGCATTGGCCAAGGTTTGTTTCCTGGTGCATCCTGCCAGACTTCTAGGTAGGTTAGTTCGTGGACGTGTACATGCTGACCAGTGATATGGTCAACGTAGTTTATCTCTCCATTAGGGGTTGGGTTTCTTGAGAACCACATGGCATTGAAGCCGAAGCTAGCGCTAGGAATCTCCTTGTTGTCTCCAACAATGCATTGTCCTCCGCCTGTTACTTTTCCAGTTTTGCGTGGGCTGATTTCTATGATGGAGTTCTGTACGCCGGATCTGTCCTCTGGAAGGCAGATTACTGCCAGAACGGTGCCGGTGGCTGGATCATAGGTTGGATTCGCATCTGCAGCGTCGATCATTGCTTGAGCAGCTTCGCTGAAGCCCCCTGACGGTGTATAATTGTCGGTGAAGTGCCAGATGGCGTTTTGAATATCCATCATGTCTCCTTGCTTGTGGTTCAGGATGTAGTTGATGGCAATCCAGTTGATGTCGCTTGAGACTGGCGGAGATATGCTGGAATATAGTATTACGTCATGAGCTTCGCTTCTAACCATGCGCACTGAACGGTCTACACACCAGCCAAGGTAAAGTCCGTTGTAAACGTCGAAATGTGCAGGGACGCCGCTGAGTGTGGACATGAAGTAAGATATCATTCCATCTTCGACTGTGAGCTGAACCGTCATTGATGGCAACTTGGGCCAAGGGCTGGCCATTACGGTTGCAGTAAGTGTACCAGAAAGCATCAGCAGTGCTAGTATTATTATGGACATATGTTTTGTCTTCATCCTTTATTCCCTCCAATCGTATACATCCAGAAGGTATCTTTGTGGTTATTTAAGAGAGTGTAGAATTTAGATATAGAAGACGCGTCTAAGCAATGATGTGTGTGTGGATACCTTGGTGCTCTAGGCGGAATTTGAACTCATAGCTAAGTCGTAGATGGCAGTGTTTTGTTCCACTCGAAATTACCTA
>JAGLZJ010000168.1 GCA_023131555.1 Candidatus Bathyarchaeota archaeon
GGATCATGCATTCTTATAGAAGATTCTTCCATCTTCCACAAATAATGGAATAGCTCTTCATTATTGAAAGTCAGAAAGGAGATACAGGTGTCAGAAAGAGAAATCGAATTTTTCAAACTTCTAGATGAGGATAGACTGAATGAGGCGCTGGGGCTGCTTGAGGTCTTCACCGAACCTGAGATTAAGAAGCTCATTCAAGAAACAGTGATGCTGGAGAAGATCGTGAAGAGCAAGATCAGCTTCCTCAAGCAGAAGATCTCTGAATCTTAGGTTGCTTGAAGATAGTGGCTGCTATTATTCTCCTGTAGTACTCTCATTGGCTTCTGGCGCTTCTTCTGTTTCTTGCTCCTGAACCATGCTTGCTCGTTTCTTCGGTTCTTTTATGAGGAATAGGACAATCAGCAATTCTGGGGCAATCAGTAGGAGGGTTCCATAGAAGGGAAGCTGCGGCATTCCAATGCCAGTGCCTTCAATGAAAAGGTAGTTGCCTAACAGCATGCCGAAGCCCATCATGATGTAACCGATGAAGTTAATGAATCCATTCACTTTGCCTCTATTCTTCTGGTCGACGAGATCTGTAGAGAGGGCTACCAGAGCTGACATGGCTAGTAACTGTGCTATTCCGAAGAGGATCATTGAAATTATAACCGTTAAGAGAGTTCCACTGATGAAGACAAATGTCGCTGCTCCCAGAATGAACAACGCAAAGATTAGAGGGATTTTTCTGCCAAATCTGTCTACCATGAAGCCAATGGGGATTGAAGCGACAACCATGGTTAGGAGAAGCGGGATGTACGTGATCCACCACTGTTCCGTTGGAATCAGAAGAACCTCTCTTGCGTAGAGGGCGTTGATGACCCATGTCAGGGACATGCCAAACATCACCAGTGTCTGGACAACGGCGAGCCAGAACATCGATCTAGGTAAAACCTTCCAGACACCAAAGCTCTCCTTGATAGCTTTTGGATATGAAGAAAAGAAGTACCTGAAGCGTATCGGTTCCTTTCTCTTCATTGTCTCCTTCAATCTGAGTCTCCAAACCGCAGCGGTCAGATAGAGACCGGTCATGAGCAAGTAGATGATCCGCATGCTCCACTCGAGTCCAAACTGGAGCAGGAGCAAACCTGCAATCACTGGTCCAGGCGTGTTGAAGGTGCCATGGATAAGCTGTATGATAGAAGACCCCATCCCTCTCCTTTCAGGAGGCAACGAATCCTGAACCATTGCGAAAAGAGCTGGTTGATAGATAAGGCAGAGACTACTCACCACTGTGCCAAGCAGGATAAAATGCCAAGTTGGAGCGAATGCGAAGAAGAGCCATGACAAAGCCATCCCGAATGTCATGGTTGTAATCAGCCACCGGCGTCCATACTTATCCGTAAGGTAACCACCTGGAAAAGCGACTGCTGCCATGGCCAAGAAGTTCGCCAGCCCTATCAACCCCAGAGCCATCGGCGGTCCTTTAAGGACATCCGTGATGAAATACTGGAAGTTAGGGTTAGGCATCTCCATAGCAATATCCATGATTATCCAACTGATGACAAGAATCCGGTAATTGCCAGTGATGAAGGAGAACTCTCTTCTCAGAAGGCCAGTGATCAAGGAAAATGTTTTTCTCAGGAAGCCTGCTAACCCCATGACGTCCACTTTTCCTGAAACCACGACTTCTGCACATATAAGCCTTGACAGAAACTAACAATGTGATGCAGAAAGCTCAATTCAGCTATTCCCCTATGACTTCCTGGTTCTCAGTTGGTGAAACCTCTTGTTCAGACTATCATGCTGGGCAGACACAATAGTCGTGTTTGTTTGCTCTTCGCTCCGAATACTGAAACCTTATCTTAGAACCGTAGGAATGTTGAGAATTCTGTCAGGAGTTGCAGGAGATGGCTAAACCTTGGCAGACCAAGTCGTGGAAAGAGAAACGTGTACTCTTCCTGAAAGGAAAGGTCTGCGAAGTATGCAGGTCAAGAAGCAACCTTGTTATCCATCATCCTCAACATTTCCATGGACTGAAAGAATACCGAAGAACCGCTAACGTGTTTATGAGAGAATATTTCTCCAATGGAAAGAACAAACTGGAGAAACAGCGACTATACGCGAAAGCCAGAAGCACTCTTCCCCGAGCATACTCACGTCGCTGCCCCGGATGTTCAGCAAGAGTCTACGCTCGGAAAACACTTAAACCCAAGTACCGATGCCGAAAGTGCGGTCTCGAGACAGATAACCCTTCAAGAAAACTGCCTCCATCCACAAGAAAAACAGTTCACAGAAGATTTCGATCCTTCTTCTTTAAACGCCACGGAGCGCAAATTCGTGAGCTCTTCAAGCAGAAAAAAATCAGAGCTGACAACG
>JAGLZJ010000169.1 GCA_023131555.1 Candidatus Bathyarchaeota archaeon
AACTGGGAGCTTACGCCCGTTCCCAAGGCATGCAGGTGCTAGTGGGAAGGTGTCCCGCACTCTTCAGAATGGATGGTGTGCCTCCCTATGTACTCTGGGAAGAAGTGATCAAAGATTATTTGGAGATTTGCACACCTGAACAATTGTTCAGAGTAATCGGTTCCTTTCCCATCGAAGTTTCCAAGCTAGTTCCTGAACTTAAACAGAAGCTGAGAACCTTTCCTCAGTCTTTTCCCCTAAGCCCAGAGCATAGCCGAGACAGACTTTTTGAAGCTGTCTCCCAGTTCATCACGAATATCTCAAAAGAATCTCCATTACTGGTTATTCTTGATGATTTGCAGTGGACTGACCAATCCTCCCTCTTGCTGCTACATTATCTAGCTCGTGGAGTCAGCAAGGATTCTCTGCTTCTCCTAGGTGCATACCGTCATACATACATTGAAAAAGGACACCCATTGTCCCCTGTTTTAACAGAGTTGAATAGAGAACGATTGCTTCAATCAGTTTCTCTGAAGCGTCTGCCATATGATGATGTTTCAGAGATGATCAAACGAATATTGGGGCAAGATGAGGTTCAGGAAACATTCCGCAAATTAATCTATGAGAAGACAAGGGGTAACCCATTTTTTGTTGAAGAAGTCATCAAATCTTTGAAAGAAGAAGAAGTCATCTACCGCGAAAAAAACGAGTGGCGATTCAAAGAGGTTTCCAGAATTGAGTTTCCTGAAACCGTCAAAGACGTCATAAAGACTAGAATCGGTCGACTCGATGATGAATGTCAACATGTTTTGACGATGGCTTCAGTTGCAGGCAAAGACTTCACTTTTGAAGCACTTCTTGGAGTCACAGGTTTTGAAGAGGACAGACTGCTCGAACTAATGGAGAAAATACTCAAAACTGGGTTGATTGTTGAAAAAGTCATCCGCGGAGAAGGCTTGTATTCCTTCACCGACATCATTGTCAGAGACGTCGTCTATGATGAGATCAGCTTCTTGAGGCGTAAGAAACTTCATGGAACCGTGGGACATGCATTAGAGAAGATTTACACAGAAGACATTAATGAGCACTTGGGGGAACTGGCGTCACACTTTCTCAAGAGTGGAGACAGTGAAAAAGCGCTTGACTATTTCTTGAAAGCCGGTGAAAAAGCTACAAAAGTATATGCAAACGCTGAAGCTGCTTCCTACCTCAAATCTGCTTACACACTTCTAGAAAAAAAAGATGGCGAACTCCGAGAGAAAGCGCAGGTTCTTGAACAGCTTGGAAACATCAAAAGACTCATTGGAGAACATGACGATTGCATGAAGTTCTGGAACAAAGCACTCTTATTGCGAGTGCAACTGCACGAGAAAAGAAAAGAGGCAGATCTGCATCGTAAGATGGCTAACGTTCTATGGGAGACGATGAGCCAATCGAAGAAAGCTGAAGAGCATCACAACAAGGCTCTGGAAACCTTGGCAGCAGAACCTGAAAGTATCGAGTTAGCCAGCATGTTCGAAGATATGGCTCACATGTACTATCGAACCGGAGAGATGACTAAGGCGCTTTCTCAAGCCGAGAAAGCACTTGAGCTTGCTGAGAAACTAAACTCTTTAGAAGTCATTTCAAGTTCGTATGCAAGCTTGGGAACGATATTCACTTACACTGGAGAAGTGAAGAAGGGTCTTGAATGCCATGAGAAGGCATTGAAATTAGCACTCGACAACGATTACTTGGAGACGGCGTTACGCGTATATACCAACCTTACTAATTTTCTTTTATACGAAGAAAATGAAAGACGCTGGAAGTATTTGCAGAGTGGGTTCGAACTTGCGAAGAAGGCAGGGCACATATCCTTCCAAGCTTGGATTGGTACCCTCTTGGGATATATGTGGGTAGGCAAAGGAGATGTGGAAAAAGCACTTCTTCTATTAGAAGAATCTGTTGCATTAGATAAGAAATCCAACAACTTAACTCACCTACCCTTATCACTCGGCGGCCTAGGACTCATTCATCTGACGCTGGGAGAATGGGACAAAGCTGAAAGCTACCTTAACGAAGCTTTGAACATTTCTCTGGGGCTAAACGATTTTCAATCACTACGTTACAGTTATGCATTCCTCGGATATATCCAAATCGAAAAAGAAGAATATGCCAAAGCAAAAAAATTATTGGAAGAAGCCCATAGAGGCATCGAAAAGGCAGGATTTAAGCCTGAGCAACTAGGCTATTTGCCATATCTTATTTCTGCGTATATAGAGCTTGGTGAAGCCACGAAAGCCCTGCAATACATTAATAGCCTTCATAAATTTGGTCTCAGTACTGGTGATAAAGAACACATCATTACTGCTGACATTCTGAAAGCGA
>JAGLZJ010000017.1 GCA_023131555.1 Candidatus Bathyarchaeota archaeon
TCTTCAGCTAATTGGTCTTTTAGTTTCTCGATTCCTAGTGCCTTTTGGTCGTCGATTAACTTCGTAAGCTTCTTCTTTCTTTCACGTATCTCATCGTGCTCTTTCCACATGACTGTGGGCGGTTCAGTGATCCCGTGCTTCTCAAGGAGCGGAAACAACACGTTTTCTTCGCGTAGATAGTGCTTATCGGAGTCACGGAAGGCCTGTGAGATGTGCTGGAGGCGTCTTTGCTCGTGGCTAGTCGAATTGAAGGCTTCGACCTTTTGCATCCTAGGTGTGATAGCGATGAGTTCATCTGCAAGTTGCAGCATTATCTTATGTTCTTCCATTAGAATTGTGATTAGGTGCCCGGAGGGAAGAATGAGTTTTTGCTCCTGCGGTTGCTCTCTGAAGACTGCCAGATGGACGTCGCATAGGCGTTGGATTTCTTCTCTCTGCATTCCATCATCGATGAGCTCTTGCTCAATCTGAGATATCTCCAAGGGGGTTGCATCCTTCAGAACTTCCTTGAATCTCTTCTTCGCGTCTTCTTGAGAAAGACCTACGCGCAGCTGTTCTATCAGCTTTTTAAGGGCTTCTTTCTTTCCAATCATTGTGTTCATCTCAATGGGTCACGAAGACCTTGCTTGAGGCATCTTTCCTTTTCTGTTCTCTTAACTCGCCTTCGGTTAAGCATCTTCCTCCTGCAGGGCAGTATTTTTCCGAGTGGTAGATAAAAGTCTTGAATAATGGTTCCATCGTCTCTCTATTCAAAGAATATAGCCGTTCTCTCTTCTTTCTCTCTGAGAAGATGAACCTGCATTTTTCTAGGGGTTTGAGATTATGGGAGACCATGCTTTGCTCTTGGTTTAGGTTATTCGCGATGTCGGTGACATTTTTCGGACCTCCTCGTAGGAGCTCTAGAATCGCAAGACGTGTGGGGTTAGCTAGAGTTGAGAAGAAATCGTAGCAGGTTTCGCTAAGGTTTCTTTTCATAGGGGATCCCAGATGTATGAATAATTTTTCATATGTAGGGTTACCATTAAGCTTGATATAAGTTTTGTGCGACTCCCAGACTCAGGAGAGGACTATAAGCGGTTAAGCTTACATGCTTACATGTAATAAAGTCACGTGAGTGTAATGCTTACCACTAACAATGAAATCATGTCAGCCGCTGCAATGGATGGATACGCTGTCGGGGCTTTCAACATAAGCAACCTTGAGACCCTGCTGGCTATAGCTGAAGCAGCTGTTGAAGAGAAGTCTCCAGCAATTATCGGAGTGACCCCCAGCGCCATCAGGTATGGGGGATTAAACCATCTGGCGGAGATTGTGAAGGTTTCAGCCAAATCCATTAGCCAACCTATGTCCCTGCACCTCGACCATGGAAAGGACGTGGAAAACGTGCGTAACTGCATAGATGCCGGGTTCACTTCCGTTATGATTGATGCGTCCCACCTTGGATTTGAAGAAAATATCGCGGTCACAAAGGAAGTTGTGAGTTTAGCTCATTCCAGATGTGTTTCGGTTGAGGCTGAACTTGGGAGGCTAATGGGCATTGAGGAAGAGGTAGTTGAAGAAAAAGAAGCATTTTTAACCGATCCGGATGAGGCAGAAGAATTCGTAAGGCGAACAGGCATAGATGCTTTGGCAATAGCAATTGGTACAGCTCATGGACCCTACAAATCAAAGGGTGAACCAAAGCTGGACTTCGCCAGGTTGAATGCCATCAAAGAGCGAGTGAAGGGTGCCCTTATAGTTTTACATGGAGCGTCCAGTGTTCCTCCTTGGATAATTTCAAAGGCTTCGAAGTATGGGGCAGAGCTGTCTGGGGCCAAAGGAATCCCTGAGAAGCAGATTAAGAAAGCCATCTCGCTTGGGGTCTCAAAAATCAACATAGACACCGACCTACGATTAGCGTTTACAGGTGCAGTCCGTGAAACTCTAGCGACCTCGCCAAAAGCATATGACCCAAGAAAATTCCTGATTCATGCAAAAGAAACGATGAAAGAAGTTGTCAAAGGAAAGATGCAGCTATTCGGAAGCTCGGGTAAGACGCCGTGAATCAAGCTTTGCTATACTAACACGCGTGCGAAAGTGAACTGCAGGCAGATAGGGATGTTCATTTATAGAGCAGATTGACACTAACCCAATGCATCGAGTTGATTTCATGGGGAATGACTTCATACAAAGTTTGACAGAGGCAGTCGTCAACTACGAGGTTGAGGACGCGGTTTCCGCAGCAAAGAGAGCTCTCGAAGCAGGGGTGGATCCGGTTGCAGCCATTGAGGAAGGACTTGCGAAAGGCGTGAGAATCGTCGGGGACAAGTTTGGAGCAGAAGAAATCTTTCTGCCGGAACTGATGGTAGCGGTAGAAGCAATGAAGCAAGCCATGACTATCTTGAAACCAGCGATCAACAAGAGTTCGCGAGTTGAGAAGTCCTTAGGACGAGTCATGATCGGGACAATTGAAGGAGACATCCACGATATTGGTAAGAGCATGGTAGGCGCCATGCTTACTGTTGCTGGTTTCGAAGTTGTCGATCTAGGCACTGATGTTTCTGTTGAGAGATTCATTGCGAAAGTGAAGGAAGTTGAGCCAGATATAGTGGGCATGTCTGCTTTAATGACTACAACGATGCTGAGAATGAAAGACGTGATTGAAGGATTAAGGAAAGAAGGATTGCGGGAGAAAGTCAAGGTTGTGATTGGAGGAGTGCCAACATCTTCAGAATGGGCAAAAGAGATAGGTGCTGACGGACACGGATGGAACGCTATGGAAGCCGTGAAAGTTGCGAAGAGACTTCTTCATCAACCTGAGGAACGAAGCTAGGAGACCTGTGAATGCCAAGGTTTTCGCATTCGAAGCGCCCTAGACTGCGCCTTCTTTCTGAAGAAGACATTGAGAAGATCCATGTGGGTTCCATGAAGCTACTGGAAGAGATCGGCGTACAGATGCATAACGACAGAGCACTGAAGCTACTAAATGATAAAGGCGCCGAAGTGGACTTCAAAACAAGAACCGTACGTGTTCCACAGCATCTGGTCAAGGAGTGCCTTCTGAAGGCGCCTTCAACAATCAGACTTTACAGTCGTGATGGAAAACATGATCGACTTCTAGAAAGAGAAAGAGTAACGTATAATCCTGGTTCATCTGCGCTATTCTTCCTCGACTCTGAGACAGGAGAGCTTAGACGTCCGCTGTCTAGGGACCTTGCAAGACTCGTCAGACTGACTGATGCCTTGGAATATATCCAAGCTCAAAGCACATCGCTCGTTGTCTCAGACGTTCCTGAGGAGGTCGCGGACAGATATCGCCTGTTCATTGTCTTGAAGAATTCTCCTAAGGCCGTAATCACGGGGGCATTCAGCATTGACGGACTCCATGATATGAAGAAAATGCTGGAAATCGTAGCCGGAGGTGAAAAGGAGCTTGCTCGAAAACCGATGGCGATTTTCGACACGTGCCCCTCAGCCCCGCTGAAATGGAGTGAAATCAACTCCCAGAACCTGATTGACTGCGCGAAGTCCCGCATCCCTGCAGAGATTATTCCTATGCCCCAACTGGGAGCTACGGGACCGGTTACTTTAGCAGGGTCACTCGTTCAGCACAACGCAGAGTTCCTCAGTGGCTTGGTTTTAGCCCAATTAGTGAATCCGGGAACCCCAGTGATATACGGCGGGTCACCGACAACGTTTGATATGAGGCATGGTACAGCCCGCCTTGGGGCTATAGAGACAATGATGCTCGGATGCTCCTACTCGCAGGTCGGCAAGTATTACGGCCTGCCAACTCACATGTACCTAGGACTAAGCGACGCAAAGATCGTAGACACACAATGTGGGCTCGAATCTGGAATCGCAATAGTGCTGGGCGCTCTCGCAGGCATCAACGTTATCTCTGGACCAGGAATGTTGAACTTCGAGAACTGTCAGAGCTTGGAGAAGCTTGTAATCGACAACACGACCTGTGGAATGGCGCTGAGATTGATTGATGGCGTAAGAGTTGACGATGAGACCCTTGCTATCGACCTGATGAGAAAAGTTGGCCCCGGCGGAGTATACCTATCGGAGAAGCATACCTTAGAATGGTTCAGAAAGGAGCAATTCATGCCTTCCGCTCTGATTGACCGCAAAGAGTGGAGAACATGGAAGAATGAAGGCTCAAAGAGCACCCTGCAAAGAGCCAAAGAACATGTCGCCAAGATACTGAAAGAGCACCAACCCGAACCCCTCCCAGACGATATAAGAAGAGACCTAGATGCAGCCGCTGAAAGCATCCTGAAATCCCATAAGATATCAGCATAACGGTGGGGGAACTGAACTCCTACGAGAGAATAATGGACATTCTGAGAGGGAAGAAGAAGCAGATTGATAGGCTGCCAGCTTTCAATTCGGTGGGAACATACACAGCAGACTGTATGAAAGCTTTTGACGCCTATTGGCCTGAGGCTCACAGAAACCCTGTAAAAATGGCTAAACTCGGTGCGGCTCTCCATAGACTTGCTGGTCTGGAGTCAGTGGTGGTTCCCTTTGGGTTAACTGTGGAGGCGGAAGTCTTCGGGGCACCCGTGAATTTCTTCGAAGACAGCGTCAAATGGCCCTCCGTAAAAAAATTCATCGCCAAAGAAGCCTCTGATCTGAAAGTCCCGTCCAGGGTAGATGATGTAAGGCAATTGGGAAGAGTGCCAGTTGTGTGCGAGGCGATCAGAATCTTGAAGAGAGAGTTTGAAGCCGAAGTTCCCGTCATCGCTTACTTGTGCTGTCCCTTTGAAAGCATCGGAAGCTTCTTGGTGGATTCGGCTGATTTCCTGAAGCGATGTATCTCGGAACCGGAGGCAATCCATGAATTCATGAGAGTGACGACTCCATACTATGCTGAGATTGCCAATTCATTCAAAGAAGCAGGAGCGGACATCATTACCCTCAGAGAAGAAGCCGTCTCGCTGAACAACATTCATCCCAAGCATTTTGATTCATTGGTGAAACCCTACCTAAAGAAGCTTGTAAAGGAAGTGAAACCTCCAAGGATCCTTCACTCATGTGGTCAGCTCTGGAGCCCGAATCTGGAGGTCATCTCAAAACTCACCGAATGCGGAGCAGAAGCACTGACAATAGAAGAGAGCACTCCGATGGAGAAGGCCGCTGAAATCGTTTCCAAAGCAGAGCTAACGCATGCATTAGGTGGCAACATCAGCGCTTACAGCGTGATACATCAAGGACCAAAGGAGAAGATTCAGAAGTCGGTTGAACTAGCAATAGCCAAAGGCAGCGACATGCCCATGCCTGGCTGCGACTTCTGGCTGGAAACCCCCACAGAACACGTGAGAACTTTTGTAGAAGCCGTTAAAGATCTGAGCGCCGATCTTGGTTAACCGTTCAACATACAAGTCCTATTACGGTACGCGTCCATGTCTTTTAAGAAGCTCCGTCACAAAGGGTTGCCTGCTCATGTCTTGATGCGGAAGGAACGATGCCTTTATGTATTCACTCTGGAAGTCGGGGTCAACTGCCAACTCATAATAACGAACGTTTTCAGAGATTCTCTCAGCGTATTCTCTCATCTGCTTTGAGATTAGGCACATTCTTGAGCCGGTTCCAGCCGTGTTTCCAACGAATTTGATATGGTCGAGAGGTAATTCTGGGTACAGGCCTATTGTTCGGGCACTTTCAGCATCGATGTAATTCCCGAAGGCGCCTGCCACGTACAGCGTGGTGATATCGTCTTTTGTAAGCTTCATTCTTCGAAGCAGAACCTCGGCACCGGCTCGTATTGCTGCCTTCGCTTTCTGAAGCTCTCTAATGTCTGCCTGTGTTATCGTAATGTCAGAATCGGTGGCGGACTCTTCTTTTGAGGCTATGACGTATTCAAGCCAGCCTTCAGGTGTTGTTCGCACTCTGTCAGTCTTCTTCGCCATTTCTTTGTTGAATCGTCCTGTCATGTTGATTATGCCTGCCTTCAGCAGTTCAGCGGGTGCTTCGACCAATCCTGAGCCACATATTCCAACTGGTGGTGCGTCTTCTATTGTTCTGTAGTGTGTCTCTAAGGAGTCTGGATCTACGCTTATTCTTTCGATTGCTCCGGTTGCAGCCCTCATTCCATGTTTAATTTCCATTCCTTCGAATGCTGGTCCCGACGCACATGAAACGATAAGAATTGAATCTTTGTTTCCTACGGCTATTTCGGTGTTGGTTCCGATGTCGATGTCCATCACGATTTCTTCTGAGTTCAGCATGTCTATTGCCATCAGGTCTGCAACGCTGTCAGATCCCACAAAGCCACCTATAACCGGCACGTAGTGAGCGTTTGCCCTGGGATGAGAAGTCAAGCCGAGTTGTGCAGCCTCGACGTCGATGCCTCGCCGGAGAACTGGAGGGTAAGGACTCAAAGCAGTGTATTGCGGCCAGATCTCTAAGAAAAGCATCTGCATAGCGGTGTTGCCAACAAAGTTCAGCTCATAGATTTCTCCAGTTCCAACGTTGGCTTTTTCGCAACACTCCGCTATCATCTCGTTGATACTCGAAACGACTGCTTCATGCAGTTCTCTCAGCGCATTCAGTCCATGCATCATAACGTGAGATATTCTTGATAGAACGTCTTCTCCGAGAGAGATCTGAGGGTTCATTCGGGCGGCGACCGCAACAACATGGCCAGTGTTGAGGTTCATTAGGAAACCTGCTAGTTTTGTGCTGCCGATGTCAACTGCAAAGCCGAAGCATCGCTCAGATGTGTCACCATGTTCAATGTCAATTATCCTCTTTTCGGATACGACTGCTGTCACGTTCCATTCGGCCTTTCTGAGTTTGATTGGAAGAGTCTTCGCCGTTTCGTAGTCGACTCGCAGGTTATCTAGACCGTGTTTGATCCTAAGGGTGTCTAAGAGTCCGTCTTCATCTGATCTAACATTGTGCAGCGTTGGTGGAGTAATCTCCAAGTAGTGCTTCGTCACCAACGGTGAAGGTTTTACAGGGACGTTTAGTCCTTCGGTTTGAAGCCTCTGTTTGCCGACCCTGCTTCTCTCAGGGACAAATATCGTGGCCGAAGAGCGAAGTTTAGTCTGACAGGCTAGTCTGAATCCAGCTTTCAGTTCCTTCTGAGATAGATGCTTTAGTTCTTTCTCCGTGGGGGAACTGATTCCCTCTGTTCCTCTTTGAATTCTGATCTTGCATTTGCCACATGTGCCGTTTCCTGCACATAGAGAAGAAATGTCTACACCGAGGGTCTTCGCAGCTACCATTATTATTGTGCCGGATGGATATTTCGATCGACTGCCATAGGGCTGGAATACTATCTCGATCTCGCTATTTTTCATCGGTGGTCTTCTTCTCTTCCTGTTTCAGCGCTTCTGCAGCCGCGGTGATGCTGCTGACCAAAGCCTTGATTTTGTCAACAGCCTCCATGGCATCTGCGCCAAAGGCATCCGAACCAATGTTAGCTCGCCATGTTTCGGAGACAGCGCTGCCTCCGATGATCGTTTTGACTTTACCTTTCAGCCTTTCATCTTTCAGTTTCTCCTCAACGGCTTTCATGGACATCAATGTAGGAGTCATTAAAGTTGACATCGCGATGACTTTGGCTCCTTCGCTCTTCGCTTTTTCGATGAATTCAGCAACTGGAACGTCCTTGCCTAAATCTATAACTTCATATCCTGCGACTGTCAGCATCGTTTTAACTATGTTCTTGCCAATGTCGTGGATGTCTCCTTCCACGACGCCAAGGATTACTTTTCCCTTTTGTTTGTCTTCCGATTTGATGTGTGGAGTCAGTATGTTGAGTCCTGCATACATTGCGTCAGCTGATAGAAGCATCTCTGGAAGGAAGTACTCTTTTTTTTCGTACTTCTCCCCTACGACTTTCATTCCTTCCGCTAACCCGTTGATTACAGCGTCATAGGGCGGTATTCCTTTGTTGAGGACATCGTTTGCTCCCTCTTCAGCCATGGCGCAGTCTCCAGTGATAACGGCCTGCGTCAGCTTCTCGAATACCTTGGTGTTTTTATCGTCATCCATGCCTTTGCCTCGAGACTCTGGAAGGATGCCAAATAGGCAGGCAGATTATAAAACCTTACGAGGGTCCCAGAGAAGATTTCTTCACCCGGTTTGTGTGTGTGTCTTCTTACTGATTTCTGGAAATAGTTTGGATAAGGGGTGCTCTTCTGTTCTGGTTCGTGTTCCGAGTTCATGGGCAGCTGTGGCGACGATTGCATCGACTGCAGCGGACGCTGGGAAGATCCAAGGAGAAGATTCGATTGGTCCGTACATGAGGAAGTCTGCACACATTGCTATTGTTAAGGTCTGTGAGCTAGCTTCGCATGCTTTGTAAACGTCTTCTCCCCACCTTTTCTTGGGCGCCTTCCACCGTGTTGTGGCGTTCGCAGCGCCACAGCCTGAGGGTACTCCGAATTCAGCTTTCACACACCGGATTGCTCTCGCAGAGATTCCTATGCTAGGCACGCTGGTCACGCAGGTATCTACCAGAGGTTTGTCTATCCCTGTCTTCGCTGCAACGCTCAGCAGGCCAAGCTTCCGCCCATTGCCACGTAACACGGGCATTAGTCCTTTGACCCATGGGTCTTTGAAATTGTAGGTGAGTAATATGGCAGATTTCACTTTTGATTCCTTGAGGGCTTTCAGCTCATCTTCTTTGGTCGCTGGGGATATGCTGTTGTAGATTGCTCGGTCATTCAACCCGGTCTGTTCCAGGTATTCCAAACCTTTGATTCTCACACTGGGAGGCCAAGCATCAAAGAGGAAGGGGGAATCTGTGACTGCTGAAATGAAATCAAGCTCTTTCTCGATTGCGCCGACAGATGAGATTACGACATCCAGCACAGCGGGGTTACCTGTTGCATCCGAAAGTGCTTCTTGGTTCTTTATCAGTGTCTCAGCAGCATCTTTGTCGAAGATTCCTTTCTGACTGTTTTTCAGGATCTTGTGTCCTTGGTAGAATATTGAACCGACTAGGACTGTTGGCAGTTCTCCCGGTTGCCCTCCGATCTGAATGTTTCCTAGCTTGTAGATTCTTTGAGGAGTCTTAAATCTGAACAATTAGTCCACTTTTCTCACAGTTCTTGCTGGTGAACAGCTTCCACGAAAGCCGTTATGTGTTCTGTCGGAGTCTCCAACCAGAAGTCGCAGCCAGGTGCAACAATGCTCACTCCTGCATCTATGGTCTTCTTCACTTCTTCCTGAATTCGGGTAGTTGGGCCTTTGTGTAACACTTCGTATGAGGAGACATTGCCGATGATCGTGTAACCCTGCTTAGAGTTTTCCGCTATCTCTCTGGCTTCCTTAATAGGTGACCTTTCTCCCAATGCAACCGCGTCACTGCCGCACCTAATCATGTTTTCTACGATGAGATTTGCTGATCCGCAAACGTTTAGAATCGTTGGGCAATTCACTTCGCCGATTATCTTCGCTAAGTAAGGTCTGACAAACGTGTCGAATTGCCTTGGAGATATGTTATCTGTTGATGCCCCCATTTCGTGAAACGTAATCGTGTCAGCTCCTGCTTCACTGTAAATCTGCGCAATTTCAGAGTATGTCCTCCAAGTGTTCGTCAAGAACTCCTCCGCGCGTTCAGGAGACCTGATAAGCCACTTCAAGAAATCCATTGTCTCGACTAGGTAGCTACTCAGACTGGTGAATGGAGGAACAATGTATGCATTCACGGGAACTATGCCGTCGAATTCTTTTTTCAGAATCTCGATCGCCTTGGTGATAACGGGAATCCGACCGGCACTAGGCAGATCCTTTGGGAAATGGAGATCAGAGACTTCTTTGGCGATGAATTTTTTTACGGAGGGCCATTTGACGCTGTCTTCGAAGAAATTCACGGGTGCCCCGAAGACTTCCGCCTCCACAGTCATGCAGAAGGGCAGCGATACATTGTCTAGACCGCACTTTCTGTGGGCTGATGAAGCTAGTTTAGCCATCTTCACTGGATCTTTGTGGGCTGCAGGCCAGTACGCGTCATAGGACTTCATGAAATCGACTGTTGCTACGCTGACGGAATTGATACAGGGAAATTTGTCAACTCGGTGTCTCTTCTTTCCCAGAGTGTTCATAACGCGGTCGTATGAAGCTGAGTCAGCCATGTAATCCTCTCGTAAAGCGGGGATTCCGCTAGTAGAGGCGGAGGAAAATAAGTCTGTCGCATGCCGTTAAGGCAGGAACGTAATCGGTGCCAAACGGATTCTGCGTGCTACTACTGGGTCAGGCGTGTGTCTGTATCTTATGAGTAGAATTCGTCTCGGGCTTCTACTAAGGCTTGGATGTTCTCGATTGGAGTCGAGGTAGAGAATCCACATTTGGGTTCAAGAAGGTCCACGCCTTCTTCAAGAGCCTTTTTGGCCTCAGCTTTCACGTCTTCTGGTGACCCTAGAACCAGTGTATTCTTGGAAGACACATTTCCCAAAATTTTTGTGTTACCCACAAGGGGTTTAACTTGGGCGATTTCCGCTTCAACACTTAGGCCGTTGAAGCCGGTCTCTGCAAGGTCAGACCAAATCTGCGCGGTGCGTCCACAAATGTGTAGCACCCGTATTCCGCCTAAGCTGTCAGCGATCTTCGTCAACGCGGGTTTGACGAACCGCCTGAAGGCGTGAGGGCCTATCATGTCCTGAGAAGCCATTGCGTCTGCAATCTCAACGATGTGTGAGCCAGCTCTAAATTGAGCCTTTGCATACTCGATCACGATCTCGGTTGAAAAGTCGATGAACGCGTGCACAAACTCAGGTTTCTTCAGCGTCCATCTCAGGAAGTTCTCTACCCCAGCCAACTCGCCGGCTAACGAGAATGGTCCAAGAACATGGCTCGAAATCGGTAGGAAGTCTCCGACCTGCTCTCTCATCGACGTAATCGCTCCCAACACTACAGGTATTCCCCCCTCTTCAAGCAGATTCTTTGGCATCACTAGATCTTCTGGGCTCTTGTAAGGATGCGTTTTCACTGATGGTAGAAGCCCAGGCTTATCCCACCACTTGACATCGCATCCTAAGGCTTCTGGCTCTACAACGAAGTCGAAAGGAACTCTGACGTTCTCAATCCCTGTTAATTTATGGCAGGAGATGGAGAGTGAAGCCATCTTTTCGGAGTCTTTGTGTGCTTCAGTGAGTGAGATTCCAGCTGTTTCTAGTGCGCCAATGGTGACAGTCCCTCCGCAACCAGCAATCGATGTGACTGGCACTCTATCAACTTCTCCACCGAGTAAAGCTGAAAGGACCCTCTGCAGGTGACTGAATCGCCCCATCATTAATCCACTCTAATCAGTAAGATACTTGCGCGCAAATTAACTTTAGGTGTCGTAGAGTTTACAAGTAGAGTTGTACATTGGGGCATGCATGCATG
>JAGLZJ010000170.1 GCA_023131555.1 Candidatus Bathyarchaeota archaeon
TAATCGACAAAGATCTTGTGAGTGCGAAACTGGCTCAGGAAATAAATGCCGATATTTTTATCATTGCTACAGATGTTGACGGGGCCGCCATAGATTATGGCACAGCTGATCAGAAAATACTGCGAAAGACCTCTCTGAGTAAAATGGAGCAATATATCCAGGAGGGACATTTCCCTGCAGGCTCCATGGGACCTAAGGTGAAAGCCATCACCCAGTTCTTTAAAAATACCGGGAATCGAGGCATCGTTTGTCACACGAAAGATATTGAAAAAGCCATTAACGGTGAAGCAGGATCTGAAATCATAATATAAAATTCGTTCGTGAACATTCAGTTACACGCCTTGCATCATAAAGGTTCAACTTCTATTTCCTCAGTAGTGTTATAACCTGCATACATGCATACGCTCACGCTCAAACTTGAGCGGTAACTAACTACGACCAGAGCACGCTGCTCCAGATCTAGAATCTCTGCCATCTGCCTCGTCTAGTCAGGCTTGCGGTACTCAATCTCCTTGTACTTACAGATCGTTGGATCCTTAGGTAGTTCTGATCGAGAAGTTTCTTTATACGCATAGATTTTTCATCGTCCTTCTCGACGAGGCTGATCTCGCCCTCAAATAGATCGAGTATCGCCTGAACTTCTTCAGGGGTGTGCATGAAGGGATTCAATACAGCCAACGTTGTGAATCCCCTCGATCTCAATTCAGCGATGAGTCCGGTCAACCATCTTCTTGTCTGGGTGGCATGATGTTGTAAGAGGACGTCTGAAACTATCCCTATGCAAGCCCTCCGAGTTTCCTCAGGGGATCTCTTCAGTCTGCGAATCGCGGAAGTCAACGCAATATTAATTTCTGTTAGGTTTTCCACTCCTTTGAGCTTGTGGACGTTTGGCAGATTTGTCAGGATTGCGTCTGCCATGGGATTGCAGAGGAAAAGGTGGAAATTCTCTGGGAACTCTTCGGCGAATGTTTTCGTAACAGTCGCATCTATCGAGAAATAGAAAGTTACCTCGGAATTTTTCAACCCAGTTTCAAGAAACCTCTTAACGAGCAGCGTTCTTTCATCGCAAGAGATTGAGGTTAGAACGACTGCTGAACGCTCAGGAATTCCACCAAGAAGGAGATTGTCCAGATCCCTATAGCCTGTCTTAACCCGGTTGGGAAGGACGTTCTCTTGAACCTCGAAGGTTGCGCAACAGGGGTCGCACAGTGCTTGCTGCTCGACGCCGTTGAAGTAGTTTATCCTCGGCATTATCGCGAAAGTACCGTCGTCGTAAGGTCTGAGTGTTAAATCAATTTCTTCAGTTCCCATTGGGGAAATCTGTCTTTTGTTCAAATCGAGAAAGGCTGCGTCGAAGACGCAGTAGTAGGGTTTGTCAACCAACTCGAAGCCCATTGGGACTACATTCTCTATTCCGGTAAGAAAGATCGGAGTTCTTCCTCTGTTCGCAAGGCTGATCTGTAGTGGGATCTCTTGGCCGACCTTAGCTTTCGTGGTCTCCATCAGCAGGTGTGCGTGTAGATTTGCTGACTCGTCTTCCACTGAGTGGTCCGTGTCTTCTAGGGTCTCTTTTATATGGACTTTGTCGCCCACCAGAAACATGTCTTCCAAAATCTGTTTCACGGCAGACTCAAGTTTTCTGAAAGAGCCACCAACTACGGGCCTATTAGTTCCCATTGCGATGCACTTGACTTAAGCAGATACGTCCAATAGTCTATTATGTGTGAGTATTAAAAAGCACAGCTGGTACGAATCCAAGCTTGAGCGTAAAGACTTATAGCCATTTTCCATTAAGGATATGAAGAGCGGCAATGTCGACTTCTTTTGCACGACGAGTTGTGAGGACTTGCCTTCGAATAGGCAGCAATGACAGAGTGGCAATTTTCACGTGGGGACACACGATTGATCTGGCAGAAGATCTGGAGATCGAATGCAGAAAAGCAGGCGCCCAGACTCATACTGAGGTCTACACGGACAAAATCTTCTACGAGACGCTTAAGAAGTGTTCAGTGGAGTACCTCAGAGCCCCCAACCCATTTGAACTCGCCCTAGCGGACATCGCAACTGCAAACATTTTCATTAAAGGCCCTGAAAACCCAGAGCAATTGAAGCAGATCCCTGTAGAGAAATGGAACGCACGTTCAAAGGCGGACAAACCATTCTACAACAGGCTTTTTGAAAGAAAGATACGATCTGCGGAGATAGGTCTAGGACACGTCACACCCCAACGCGCAAAAACATACGGGTTTAACTTCGACACTTGGAAGCAGAACGTTCACGATGCTCTAGATGTACGATACGAAGAAATGCAGAAGCTAGGGGAAAGAGTCAGAAGCATTTT
>JAGLZJ010000171.1 GCA_023131555.1 Candidatus Bathyarchaeota archaeon
GTCTGTTGTGATCGATGTGCCAACATTACCCTCAGTACCCTATCACCATTCAGTTCTCCTTGAACCCATGGAAATCCCAATCTTCTATAAGACGCGAGATGGAGGAAAAATTCAGCAGAGACTCAGCGAAGTCTCAAGAATCTATGAAGCCCTAAAAGGATTCATCAACGTAATCCGCGTATACACCTCGGAAAAACAGAGAGCGAAAGTTGCTGATGCAGCTGCAAAAGCCTTAGGAGAACTGCCGTACTCTGCCCGTATATCCTATTGACAGAATCAAGCAGTGCGCGCCCGCAACGTTAGATTCGCACCTTTGAAAGAATGCCTAAATACATCGTGCATATGAAGCGACAGTTCTCGCGTACGCGTAAGAACCTTGCGCGTGAAGAACTATTCTGTCAATTGTAGAGTAATCCTTTTCCCCGCGTCGTTGAAAACTGCCACATTTTGCTCTTGGAATGGGTAGGCCACTATCATAGTTACTTTACTGAAGCGCCTGTTCAAGTCCCCAACTGAAGGCTCAAGCACGCCGGAAGGATGGGAGTGAACGCTTCCTACAAGTGTAAAGTCTATTGGGAGCATGTGCAAGGGGAATGCGGCAAACCCTCTGCCGTGGGTTGCCAAGGGAGGAATGAGGATGTCAGTTACTTCGATTTTCTCTCCTTTGCTTCTCCCTCTCAGGAGTAAGACTGTTTCTCTTGGATATGATGCTCTAGCGCTTCTGAGAATGCTGAGCAGGAGTTTTCGGCTTATTGTGACTTCGATCATCTGCGGACAACAGGCATTCTACTCTCTAAAGACGACATTGTGCGTGGCTTCTTTAAGCTTCTTGGTACGCTTTACGTGTAGGGGTCTCTGATTAGGACGTATCAGATTTTGATATAGTCTTAGGCCCAGAAGCTGCCTTTTGTACTAGAAGATAGTTCTATAGTTTTTCTAGTGGTGGTGTGAATGCAGTATCTTAAATGTCCTGAAACTTATGTTCTGAAAGGAGAAGAGGCGGTTGGTGCGTTAGAAGCGTATATCGCTGAGCTTAAGGAGAAGAAGCCTGACGAATTGACTGAGACCCAGGCTGGAGCGATGGTGAGACTCGCCGAAGGGCTTATCTCAGCAATTGATGGAGAAGCAGCCGCTTCGGGTGAAACTGAGTTGTCTGAGAAGCTGACGTTCAAGTGCGCCCTTGGGGACCTGTTTTCAGTTTTGAAAGGAGTCGCCTCACAACCAGCTCCGGCTGGACCTCAGAGACCAACTCGCGATGAGACCTACTACCACCCATCGCCTACGAGGATTATGTGAATAGTACTCGCGCACTGTTGAAGTTCAGGTCAATGCGTCCTGCTCGCATCATGTTGCCGTGTGCGCACAATATTCTGAAGGCTGGGCTAAGGACTGAAACCATTTGGAGTGCAGATGTTCCTACATCCTCCTGCTTTTCTTCAACAAAGAAGGATAGTGAGTTTTCGTGTTATGGCGTTTCTCTGATTTACAGATTCTTCGAAGCGATGTGGCAAATCCTTTTCAGTCACTGGAGAGAGGTCTTATTTGATGACTGATGTTTGAGGGTGAGAAGACCGCGATTTTCTTCACTGGGTTGTTCATCTTTGGGGGCGCTCTCTTTGGATTATTCTCTACTCTATGGTTCATCTTCGTCATCGACACAGGTTCCTATTTGTGGAAAGCTCTAACGCCATTTGCCTTTGGATCCGCTGTCTTCATGGTAATAGGCTACTATATGATGACAATCGGCGTGCGAAAACCGCCACCACCACCAAAAAGCTGAAACAAAGCACCTCACACGTTCCCCTCGGGGAATTTACGGGAGAAATCTCCAGATCTAACTCTATTTAGAGTATTCGTATTCTTCAATTTCCAGTAAACAAATGACCGCGTCGCTTCCGAGTCAATCCAATTTCATTCTCAAGTTGTCTAGCCCAAGCAGCATTTCTCTACATGAAACCTGAACGGCATTATGCACACGCCGTAGCTACGACGCTGGAGGGGGTGCAAAGTTTAATAGAGCAAGGATTTGAATACATCACCGAAATCACGATAGGGGAAACAACGTACATCCTGTTTCGGAGGAAGAAGCTATGGCAACTGAGTTAGGCGAAGTAGGTGGCTCGAAAGTCGTCAAGAAAGGCAAGCTCTCTGATGGCGCTATGGGATACATTCTAGAAAACGGCATGGAAATAGTGGATACATTTGCCGAAATGTGCTGTCACACTGTGATTGCATATTCTGTTTTGGGAAGATCCTCTTTTTTTTCAGACTGCCTAGATTCAGCTGAATAGAACCTTCTTTCAGAAACGATAA
>JAGLZJ010000172.1 GCA_023131555.1 Candidatus Bathyarchaeota archaeon
TGGAGGTTCATTTCGGTTGCTATCCCAATCCAATGCAGGATGAACAGATGAACCTTACAAAGTTTCTAACCAGGTCGTATTGAACGTCTAAGAGTCCCAGAAGCATCATTGCTGTAGAGAGAGCGAGGAGGAGACTCTGCCTTATTGGTCTACTCAAGACATTCAACCTGTTTAGTAGAACTGCTGAGACCGCATTAATCTTTCGCGTTTGACGAGTAAACCTGTAAAAGAGCCTTATACGTTGCGTGCACGGGGGGTGGCGAGCGGAGGTGGGAGAGAAGAGGAGGTTGTTCCCTTACGAAAATTTATCTAAAGGGAAACCTCACACTCGCCGACTGTGGCTTTGCTACATTTCTAGCTATATGTTTTGCTGTCAAACACGTACTCGTCTCCTATCACAGAAGGAAGCGATTGAAACAATTTTTCATAATTAATGCGTATGCTATAGAAGAATATTCTAGAACTTTCATGTATGCTTTTCCAAGTGTACAGGGCTGCCAAAAACAAATGGCTGGAGTGACAACGGAAAACCCTATAATTCAGCGTTTATGTTATTTCCATAGACGATGCAGATGAAAAAGCATTCAAACCTCAGAGTTTCTTCCTACATTCTGATAGCTTTCTCTATCTTGATTATTTGCTTTGCTACCCTTACTGGAAGCGTGCAGAGCTTTCTACAATACCCAATAATTACTGCGAACCCTACGAAAACGATTATCGGCCATCAGGCTGTTGTGAACGCCACTATTGCAGTCTCTCCTGGATGAGAGACATACGACGTCCGCGATGTGTGGGCGTCGTTAACAATACCCCCAAATGCATCACTGGTCTCAGGTGACAACCCGTTTTATCTCGGACACATCGTTAGAGGTGAGAATAGAACAGCCAGCTGGACAGTGAACTTCTCGATAAGCGGCGTCTTCACCTTTGACGTTAATATATCCGGCTATAATCAAGAGACAGATGATTTCATTGAAAGGGTGAGTGATACGTCCATCACCGTGACAGTGCTAGGTGCGCTTCTGTCTCCGAAGAATAAGCCCTACTCTACGGTAGACATACCCTTGGAGTTCGTGGTAGGAGATCCAGTCTCATGGATTGGCTATAGCTTAGATGGGACAGCGAATCTGACGGTGACAGAGAACACGACATTACTTGGACTGACTGAAGGTCCCCACAACATCATTGTATACGCCAACGATACTGCGGGGAAGATGGAGTCATCAAGCAAGATCTTCTTCACAGTAGACACAGCAAACCCGTCCATTCTCGGAAAAACCCAAACCCCAAACGAAGACAACGTACAACCCTACGACTCAGTCAAAGTCAACGTAACATTAACTGATGACCTGAGCGGGATAAGGCAAGCCACCTTAAACTACACCAGCGGCAATGGAACCTGGATCACCACCGCAATGACGAATCTAGAAGGGGACATCTGGAATTCAACTATCCCACCATTTCCATACGGCACAAACATCACATACTATGTAAGAGCACAGGATAAAGCAGGAAACGCCGTCACCAGTGACGATCTCGGCTTCACCTACGAGTACCACGTTATTCCTGAAACCTCTTCAATCATGTTCATGATAACCCTCATCACAACAACCTTACTACCCGTGTTGCTTCTAAAAATCAAGAGCAGAAAGACAGCGAACACCAGACTATAATATCCATACCTACCCCACGGGATCGCGCAGAATCCACTTATCCACGAGCATATCTTGCGAGAACTTTTGAACTTAAAGCCAGAACTATCATTCCAACAAGAAAGGACAAAGCTTGAGCTCCAGCCACCAACGGTGAAGCACTATCTAACTCCGGATTCAGAATGGCGCCGTAACCAACTGTATCCACGAGACCGTGAGCAAGTATAAGCGGCACAAGGCTTCGGGAAACTCTGAAGAACTGCCCGAATATCAAACCAAATACGAACGTGTAAAGCACATGAATGAACATACCAAAAAAGTCAAGCGGAGAAACATGCCAAACGAAATGCCAAAGACCGAAAAGCACAGCTTGAATCAGCAGCGCTCTCCTTTCAGAGAAAACTCTGCCTAAGCGCGTCTGCATGAACCCCCGAAACAGACCTTCCTCACTGACTCCGACGCAGAGGGTCATGAAAGGGAAAACAATCAACGCTGGGACAGGATCGTAACTCACCACAACCAGATGTCCGGAGAGAAAATAGATAGAAGCGAAAAATGTACCGAACAATGCAACAGCGTAAAATGCGTAGTAAACGATCCCTATCAGAATAGAACGGACAAAATCCTTA
>JAGLZJ010000173.1 GCA_023131555.1 Candidatus Bathyarchaeota archaeon
CTGCTTTTATCCAAGGGCAGTGACAATAGGCCAAATGTTTTTCTTGCTGGGTCTTTGCGTTCTTGTGAGCCTGAGGATTGTATGGGACTTTCGTCATGTAGATGATGTTTTCATTTCTTATTGGATAATCATAGTATGAGGCTCCCTTGTACGAACGGTCGTTACGCATAATCTCCAGAAGCTTGTCAATGTTACTGAGTTTCTTGTATCGTTCCTTGAGTTTTTCAATACGCTGTTTAGGGTATGTGTGAGGGCACGTAGCTATCATAATTTTCTTTAATGTTTCTCTCTTAACAGAAGCTTCCAGTGTTTCCATTGCTTTTCTGATCCACTCAGCTTTCTGTGTGGGGTTAGAACCTGATCTCAGTTTTCCACTAGCTTCCATTACTTCTTTTCTTACAGTTTTACCAGCAAAACGGTCAATGCTTTCAGTAAATTTCTCTATCCACTTCAAGTAACATACCTGTGCGCGCGCATCGTCTGTGGTGCGGGAGGTGGGATTTGAACCCACGAACCCCTACGGGATAGCCGCCTCAGGGCTACGCCTTTGGCCATGCTTGGCAACCCCCGCATGTAAGACTACTGATAATGCCTTAGTGAATTAAATGTTCTCAAAGAGCTAACGCGTAGAGAGGGCTGATGACTCGACGTTCTAGGGTTTAGTTGCGTTCAACAACATCCGCTTATGTTCTCTGCCTCACCGTGTCTTGCATGGTTGCCTAGCTGTGATAACATCACGTTTGCTAGCTACTCGCTACGTTTTCTCGTTTGCATGCATGCATCGCGTCTGCTAACTAATGTAAAATTAGGAGGGGAGATTGCAGATTCTTCTTTTCAAGCATCTGCTACTTTTTGAGGGTGATCTCCAGTGTTGAAACGTTTCTTGGGTTTCCGCCTTCCCTGGGCTCGATTGACTCAGTTCCGATTGCGATACTGTGCACTTTGGTGTCTTTGAAGAATCGGGTTCTGGTGATTTCAGCAACGTCGACAGCTGTACTGATTGCGCGACCGCGAGCCTTCAGCGTGACTGTTTTTCCATCGCCCATGTTGAATGCTGTGATGACTGCCATGACGTAGTTCATAGGGGGTTTGTTTCCAACGAAAACGACGTTTGGGCTTCTGCGAGTTTCTGGCGCCGGTTTAACGGCTTTAACGGCTTCAACTTCTTTGACTTCTGCTACCTTTTCGCTTTCCGCTTCAGGGATAGCTTCGGTTTCAGTTTTTTCATCTTCTGCCATGCAATACACCTCCTTCCATGGTTCTTCTTATGCTTTTCAATTCCGTAGGCTGTTGGATTACGCTTGCACTAATTCTCCTGTTGCGAATCTGTTTCCAACCTTTGTTACTTTGAACTTGACGAGTTCACCCTGCTTTGCATTGGGCACAAATACGATGAATCCTTCGATTTTTGCGATGCCGTCGCCTCTCCTGCTTACGTCCTCGATCTTTGCCTCGTATTCCTTGTCAACTTCAACTGGTTTCTTTTCTCTGTTGGATGAATATGTCATTGCATCACCTCGTTTGATATGTCAGCTAGTTGGCTTAGAAAGGAAGTAAAACTGTCGTTGCCGTTCTACCCTTTGGGAAAGCGCCTAACTGCTGATTCACGCTACATTCCCCGCTTCTTATTAACCTTTGTATGTGCAGATATGCAATGCATGCATGCATGCAAAAAATGCATCGTATGTGCACTAGGCATCATACTGCAACCCAGCCAAATCTGCCTACTCCGTATGCGGACGGGCATCGGTTTATGCGCCAGCTTCACATGTCTTTGACAGTGCTGGAGTTCCACAGATACTGAAAGTAATCCGAAGCGAATTTAACCAGTCCTGTGTGGTTGCTCCAGACAACCAGCACTGGCTTATCTTCTTCGCCTAAGAACAGCAGGACTTCTCTCCGGTCCGCAATCACTCCCCCTCCGAATAGGTGGTCTCTTCTTCGAACCTCAACGTTCTCTACCTGCTTCAAAACACTTAATCCCTCCAGGTCGTCTGTGATCATGATTGAAACTTTTATGTCTCCAACTCCGAGCCTGCTCAAGAGGGGCGCTGCCTTCACCGCTAATCCCTCAACGAACTGCGGTGCTGCTATCATCACTTCGTTTCGAACTCTACGTAGCATCTCGTGAAGTTTGCTTAGGACGCCAGTTTCTCCCCTGAGGATCCAAATGTCCGGCCTCTCAAGCATCTCTCTCTTCTCGTAGAGTGGCTGCAGCTCTTGGGCAAAGGTCTTCTCCCAAGTCCCTACCTTCTCC
>JAGLZJ010000174.1 GCA_023131555.1 Candidatus Bathyarchaeota archaeon
TTTTCTTCGGACCCATCGGGTTGGCTTTAACTCTTACTCAGTTCTTTTTGTTTCCGCCTCGTGGCGACCTTTTTCAATCATTGCTGTTCTACGGCGTATCTTTCGGGTTCACTACGGTATTCTCATTCGTCCTTTTTTACGCAGGAGCTTTTGGCGGCGCTGACGCTAAGGCGCTCATGTGCCTTTCTTTGGCTCTGCCTCTGCCACCTCGCGTAGCTGATCCGGTTTCAGGCTTCGTCTCCGAGATCTTCCCTATCACCATCTTCAGCAACGGTGTAATTGTGGCAGCCCTCAGCGTCTTCTATGCCCTGCTACGAAATATTAGTCAGAGGTGGAGGTCTGGGAAGAAGCTCTTTGAGGGTCATGAGGATGAATCCCCTATACGCAAGTTTCTCGCTTTATTGTGCGGCTACAAGGTCCCTGCAGACAAACTGGCTGAGTCATTCCTCTACCCTCTTGAAGACGTTGAGGTCTCCAGTGAGGGGGAGGTGAAGAGAAAACTTGTCCTCTTTCCGAAAGATGAAAGTCGCGAAACAATCGTTGGTAGAATCTTGGAGGCTGAGAAAGAGGGTAAGATCGATAGAATGATCTGGGCTACTCCAGGCCTGCCGATGCTGGTTTTTATCACAATTGGGTTAGCCCTTGCCTTGACGCTTGGAGACATAGTTTGGATTGCAGTAAGCAGCCTGCTTTAATTTTCGCGCCTAGAAGGGCTAGGTGGCGTCAACAGTTATGGAGGGAGGAAACTCCGCAATCACCCATAGTCCGATTTGACCAGACTCAGGGTATATGGGATCAGTCCCGTCGAAGCTGACGACAGCTCCATGAAGTGCTAGGTCAAAGAAGCTTTGGAAAGAGACATCGAACCTGCAGACAGGTCTTAACCTGATTGTCACCCTGTTCGCGTCTGTATGGTCAACGTCCAGCGCACCCGTCCGCTGGTCTTCAATGCTGTCAAATGCGTATAATTGCTGGTTTGCTGTGGTTGTGAAAAGCAGCCCTGCTCCTTCTCCGCCCGTAATGAACTCGCTCCAGTGATGCAGCCATTTATCACCTTGAGTGAAATTGTAGAACAGGTTCTGTTCATAGTCGGGTGTCTCAACCGCGACGGGGTAGCCACCGCTTGTACCGTTTTCGGTGTAGGATTTCAGACCCGAGCGCCATGAGCTACGAAGTCGAATCAGGTGCAAGTCTTCTACAGTTCGTGTTCTATCAGTGGGAACAAAGATCGTTCTCAATACATAGGTGTAGTAGGTAGCGTTTGCCGGGAGAGTGATTATAATTTGCGAGTAGGTGTTCGGGCAGTTTGGTATACCACTGGACCATTCTGCTTCTTGGTGAATAATGTCCCGCACTACTCCGTGATGGATGATGTAGGCGAGGTTGGAGCCGTAACTGGGAGTTTTACTGTTGATTTGCATGAATGTTGCAGTGCTCGTGACACTTCCCAGTGTCGAGGTCACGTCGAAGTTGCCTATTGATAGAGTAAGAACTCCGTTTGTCAATGTCCCTGATCCAGGATCGTCTCCAGCGAAGTGTGTGTTTCTGTAAGCGTGCCATGTTTGATTTGAGGTATCACGCCCATCCCACCATAGTGTTGCATCCGTCACGTTGTGATCCACTAGAAAAACTAGCATCTGCCTGCTTCGGAGAATTGTCCCATTGTTGGTCAAGCCTGCAGGGACTTCGTAATTGGAGTTCCAGTCTTCGATTTGATACTGTACTTCTCGGCTTACTCCATTGGCAGTCTGGTTTAGATGGAAAGCCTTCACTGGAATGGGAGGAATTGGGCGAGTTCCGTTTAATTCGAGTTGTTGCCCAAGCCATCTTACTGCGCCGTTTTGGAGCAGTTCAACCACCAGTATGTCCTGGTTTAGGGTGGAGTAGAGATCTAGGTCCCAGTTGAACGTGTAGGTGTAGCTTGAGAAAGTGGACGCTATCACCATAATGCCTCGATGGTCAGCTACTTTAAGTAGGTAGGAGGATGGGTCAATGCCTTCCGGAGCAGTAATGTTGTATGTACTGGAGGTTTCAGAAGAAGTAATGGAGTTGATGGCTTCCGCTCTTACCAGTTCCCATGCAGAGGTATTGTGGTTGTAGCGATAGAAATGGAAGTTGTTTTCGTTAAGCGTATTGTAGGGAAGGCCTGCGTCGCGAGTCACATTGATGAGGACGAAGCTGTTGTTAGATGGGTTAACGGTGACTTGTAGTTTTGCTGAAGTAGAGTATTGTACGCCATATA
>JAGLZJ010000175.1 GCA_023131555.1 Candidatus Bathyarchaeota archaeon
ATCAACAGATCGCCCACACTCATGCTTCAAGGATGTTACGCTGCCCAGAAGGTGGGGTGGAAAAGATCCGGGATCATTATTCGCGTTCAGTCCTACTCCTATAGTTACGCGTTCGATGATCCCTTGAGAAACCTTCCCCTCAGACATTATGCCACAGATTTTCTTCCCCTCAACAAGAACGTCGTTTGGCCATTTCAGGGTGGCTTTGATTCCGAGTTGCCTGACTGTCTCGACCACTGCTGTAGCCATAATAAACATTAGCTTCACAGCATCACTTGGAGGATCTCGGGATTGCAGGATTATCGAGAACCACAGTCCTCCATGCAACGAGATCCAGCGATTTCCCCGTCTTCCCCGCCCATTATACTGTCTTCGCGCGAGGATTAAGATCTGCTCTTTGTCACTACTTTCCGCAATCTTCCGAGCAACGTCATTTGTCGAGGAAACTTCCTCAAAGAAGTGGACTCGATAACCTGAGATGACTCCGGGTTGTTCAGCTTGGAGATCGCTGTTGATCAATAATCGACCTCAATAGCGCATCGCAGTCTTCAAGTAGGAGTATGGCGACAGGAGTTTTATCGTTGTTCTTCACACAGCTCTATAAGCACGTTTCCAGTCGCCTTTGGATGGAGGAACGCTATCTTAGCGCCTTTGATGCCGATTCTGGGCTTTTCATCAATTAAGGCAATTCCATCCTTCTTAAGCCGCTTGAGCATCATCTCCAAGTCGGATACTACGAAAGCAATGTGGTGGATCCCTTGGCCTTTTTTTCTAAGGAAGTTCGATAGTGGACCTTCTTTTCCCAAGGGTTCAATCAGCTCTATTCTGGTTCTGCCCGCGGACAAGATTGCGCCCCGAACCTTGTTGACCTTGGATTCTTTAATCTCCTCAAGATTCAGCCCGAGAGCCTTCTCGTAGAACGGTAGAACATCATCGATCCTTTCCACGGCTACCCCGATATGATCTACAGCGGTTATCGTTGAGCTCACCAACGAGAATTGCGATCGCGCAGATATAAAACTAGTCAATATCAGCGTGTTTTCGCAACTGGCGCGAAATCTGGAATCAAAATCTGTGGTTCATAATCGATTTAAAGCTATCAGCTTGACTTGTAGAACCAGACAGCTACTTCCCCCATTCATCGAGGAGTCACTATTGGACAATCCTGAATTCGATATGCTTCTGCGTGAGGCCGTAGACGAAGGACTATCATCAGTGGGAGACTCATCCAAACAAGCGATATATTTTCATCTTGAAAAAACCTTCAGAATCGAGAAAGAAGAGATTCCGCTGAAGATTGAAGACTTCGCAGAGGCAATTGAGAAGATTTTTGGGCTTGGAGCGAATTTTCTGGAGATCCTGATAATGAAACACCTCTACAATAAGATCGGTCAAGGTTCCAGCCAACTTGAGTCTGTGAGTGACTTCTCATTCGGAGAATACGTCACGGCTGCAAGAAGAGGTTTCTCGACCAGCCAGACGTTGACTGAGACAGGTTCAAACACGCATCTGCGATGTAACGGGGACATGGGCAATGCGTCCGAGTAGGACTAGCCAACGAGATTGGGCGGGAGAAGAAGCAAGGTTGAGGGCAATCCTTGAGTCATCCCCAGATGCCATTACGATCACCGATAAGGACGGCAGAATAGTTGAATGCAGCAATGCTACTGTAGAGCTTCACGGGTTTTTGACTAAGAGTGATTTGATCGGGAGAAGTGCCTTCGACCTAATTGCAGAGAAGGATCATGGAAAAGCACGGAAGAAACTGGAGCAGACTCTGGAGCAAGGATCTGTTAGAAACGTCAAATATTCCTTCTTGAAGAAGGATGGAACCGAATTTCTAGCTGAGCTGTCCGCTAGCGTACTCAAGGACTACTCTGGACATCCAGCGGGTTTTATGGCAGTTACTAGGGAGCGAGTGAGAGAAGAGAGGCTCTCCGCTCTGAACGTCCATGGAAGAAAACTCAACACTGCAAGCACACTCAAAGAAGTTGTCGAATTAATTCTGGACGCTATGGGGCAAACATTAGGCTTTGAGCATGCAGCTTTCATGGTTGTTGAGAAGAATCAACTCAAGGTTGTTGGCCAGCGAGGATACCCGACTCCGTTAACTCTGGTGTTGCCGTTAGATGGTTCACAAGGAGGAATCACAGTCAGAACGGCAATCAGTCGTCAGCCTACTCTGGTTTTTGATACGAGACAGGTAGCTGATTACGTCGAAGGCATTCAGGGCATTCGA
>JAGLZJ010000176.1 GCA_023131555.1 Candidatus Bathyarchaeota archaeon
GCTTCAGGTTTATCCTTTTTACTATCTGCGCCCGATTTTCAACTAATCCCTATCTGGCTCCTACAAATGGGTATTCTTTTCCCCAGTTCAGACTCCGCCTGTCAATGTCCACCAAAGTAACGGCGTTGTCGTTGTTGAAGTCAGGATCTACATCTTGTCCTGGAGTCTAGGGCTACGCACCGAGCGCAAATCCAAAGTTCTCCCACCCGACCCACCAGTCGTCAAAGTTGGCACGTCCGCTGCGCGCGCGTAGTTCCATTCTGCTTTATAGTTGGCTTCCAGGTACTCTAGGTGCATGTACGCTAAAGTAGCGTAAGCGTTCGCGAAGCAATAAAGAGAAATTAAGGTTGGTTAAGTTATCTTTTAGATCCGGAATGAAACCGATCATACGCGCCATCTTAAAACCTGTACAACGTAAAGGCGCTGGACGATACTTGCAGTTGAATTTACTCAGTTTTGCAGCCTCCGTGAGCTTGACTCGAATATTGTTGGAACTTACGGGGTACCCGCAGCTTGGGAACGAGACCCTTCACATCGCGCATGTGTTATATGGAGGAATTCTGCTCTACATCAGCAGTCTCCTCCCTCTTATCTATGCGAATAGACGGGCGTACACTTGGAGTAGCGTGCTATCGGGTTTAGGAGTTGGATTATTCATAGATGAAGTCGGGAAATTCATAACCCAGAACAACGACTATTTTTTCCCTGCTGCAGCCCCGATAATCTACGCCTTCTTCTTGACTTCGGTTTTAGTATATACCAAGGTAGCTAAAGAGGCTCCGCTGGATACCAGGTCAGAATTTTATGCTGTTTTGGAGTCACTGAAAGATGTAATAGACCATGACATGGATCCAGAAGAACAAAGCGAGCTGAAGCGGAGGCTAAAACGAATCAAGAAGAAAGCACTGGGCACGGATCTTGGATTCTTGTCTGATCAGATACTTGAGTTCGTCGACTCTGAATACATTCATATTGCACCTGATGATCCCAGTCTTCTTGATAAGGCCAAAATATGGTTCGATAGTTTTGAGGAGAGGTGGCTGAGCCGACGTAGATTAAGACTCTTTCTCACGATGGCGGTGTTACTTCTGGGGTTGGGTGCGTCGATCCGACTCGTTTACTTTCTTGGTACGGCAGGAGACCCGGTGTTATTTGAGAGTATACTCAGAGAGCGAGTTGCCGGATTATCAGTTGTTACCAGTGCAGTACTGTTCTGGGCAGTCATCCAATGGGTAATGGAGGGGCTCGTGGGATTGATCTTATTGACTAGTGCAGCTCTATTGATTTTCGGCAGGGAAAAAAACGGGTTAGGATTGGGTTCTATTGGGCTGGTTATTTCTCTGGTGGGTGTAAACTTGATACAGTTCTATATAGACCAGTTTTCTACAGTGACAAAAGCGTTCATCCAATTCCTGGTTCTATTTGCTATATATCACTATCAAAGACGATTCCGAATAAGATAATGCGCGCGCGATATTACCTGACTCTTAGTCTTCCAGCTTCTTCGATGTTCATCGATGAAACGATTGCAGATTTATCTAGCTTTAAACTACCGAACAACACTTTCCCTTTCTCGTCCTCGCTGTCGGAATAGCACAGGGTTAAGGCTGCTGCCGTTTCAATGGCTTTCTTATTTGCGGGACCTTGAAGTAGCGTAATAGGGCTGCCGCAGTCCGGAACTTCGAAGCATAACTCTCCGTCTTTTCGGAGAGACAGCAGTCGTTCATTCTCCTTTTCATTTCTTCCGACGATGATTTTATTTTTATTCAGTCGAAAATGTCTGCCCACTTTTAGAAGATTGATGTTTCTGAGATCCAAGTCTTCTCCATGTTGGATCAGGTCCCTGACCTTTGCTGCGAACTCCTTGTATGTGAGGAGACAGCCCCCTGCTGGGCAAGGATAGTCTTTAAGATTTGACTTCTCAGCGAGTTCCATTTGTTTCTTCCTTGATCTTCCGTGAATATCAAGTAATTTCTCTCTGTCAACCCAGCCTTTCTCTTCGGCTTCTGTGGCAGGGAGAAGCTTTGCTGAGAGCGGTCTTAGTATCTTTCCCTCCATCCCTGCCTCTCTCTCAATCACCTTCAGCGCGTTCAAGGTCTGGGACATTGGTCTTTGACCAACAACCTCCCCTGTAAAGAGAAATGAGGCCCCGACCTTCTCTCGGTAGTCTTCGGCTTTCTTCAGCATGTAGATTCTGCAGTCTTTGCAGGGATTCATGTTCCTTCCGTAACCGAA
>JAGLZJ010000177.1 GCA_023131555.1 Candidatus Bathyarchaeota archaeon
ATTGGTCTGCATGAGATTCCACAAGAGATCGGTGACTTCGGAGTATTGGTCCACGGCGGTTTCAAAAAGGGGAGAGCGCTGCTCTTAAACTACTTCTCAGCAGTCACTGTGGTCCTCGGAGGTGTCATCGGATACCTTCTCTACGGCTGGATCGGAGAGTCGATCATATTTCTCCTACCCTTCGCAGCAGGGAACTTCATCTACATTGCCACGACAGACCTGATTCCAGAGATCCGATTCAAACAAAGCTTGGCGCGATCGCTACTGAGATTCTGCGTGTTCGTGATTGGCATGTCGCTCATGATGGCGATAAGGTTCATATAACCAAGTTGGGTGTTGCATGCGAGTAAACTCGACTTGGGCTATTCTGGAAAGGTTTAAATATTTTAACTCATATTAGTCTGAGTTAGAAGCAGTTAGACCTGAGTTGAAGTGATGTATGTCTCGATCTGAAGGCGAATTCGAATTCTTCGCTGAATGGAAGGTCAGAAGAATTCCGAGTCCTCCAAAAGAACCAAAAGACACCTACGCCCCACGACTTAAGGATTGGGCGCTATCCTCAATAGGTATTGACGGAAAGGCGAAGGAAGTCTTTCTGCACATCGAGAACTCGAAGACAGCGACACTCGAAGACCTGGTAAAACACCTCAAAGAGAGACCAGAACCCGTGCAGGAAATCCTCGACCTCCTATATTCCACCGGGCTCATCGAACGAATCGGCAAAGCTTACTTCGTCCGCGAATCACTCTCTGCCTCAATCGTAAGGCGACTGATACCAAGAGTTACAGAGAGCCTACGAAACGTGGCTAAAGTAGAATCAAAATCCCGAGCAGATGTTAACTACTACCACAAGCTCAAGGGCAGATCATTTACAGACGTAGGCAGCGCCATCGCCGCGTACAAAGAAATTTCCCGACTAGGCAGAAGCCCAAGAGCCAGAGTCGTTGGAACCCACAGCTACAATGGCGAATCCATTGAAGTTGAAGGACCTGTAACGAATTTCGGCTACAGCCCCCAACACCTCGTAATTATCACAGAGAGTGGAGAAAAGATGGTTGTAGGTAACCGAGATAGTCAAGGAACAGACGTGAAAGCACATTCCATTATCATCAAAGGTGATAGAAGTGACTGAAGAAAAGGGAAAAGAAAAACAGGAAGCACCAGAAAAAGAGAGATCGGAAGATTTTGAGATCCTGGCTGAATGGACAATCCGTCGACTCAGACCACTTCAAGAAGTCTCCGAAGAAGATAGCTCAGAGAAGTTCAAACGCTGGGTCCTCTACTCTTTAGGCCTGGACAAACTCCACCAAGACATCTTCCTACACCTCGAGAAGAACCTCAGAAGCACAACAACAGACATCGCCAGCGAATTCGACATCAGCTCAAACACCGCCAGGAAATACCTAGATGAACTCCACACCGTAGGCTTAGTTGACTACATAGGAAGAGAATACACTTTGACATACGAATCACTTTCAAGAGCTATTGAACTGATGCTTATCCCACGAATAACTGACACACTGAGAACAATCGCCAGAGGTGCCACACACACGGATATGAACGCATATACATTCTCCCCGAGCTTGGAAGGGCAAGAGATTGTCGTCGAGAAGGGTGTCACAAGGATCAACAGAAAACTCTTGGATTCATGGTACAGCCAAGGCAAGAAAGTCCGAGTGAAGAGCTACGCTTCACTAACCGTGGAAGAAGACGTTGATCCAGGTCTCTTCGATGCAGTGATAGAAAAAATCGTGTCCGTGGGCGAATTGAAGATCCCCACCGAAGTGTACACGAGAGCATCCCACAAAATAAGGTCTTATGGCGAAGTCACCACATACTAGTACTGTCAGCCAACTTTGCGACAAGTCGCACCTTGCTTGACTTCCACTTTTTTCGAAATTTCCACTCTTCCTTTTCTCACCCATATCTCTACCGGAAACCTCTACAAAATATCCTGCACACACGCAAGCCACATAAGCTGCGATAAGGATCTGCATAGCACACGTTCTCCAAGATATGAGTGCTGGAGAACGGATTCATACAGAAGGTTCTTCATTGTCTCCCCGAGTTGCGATCGTAGAAACTGAAAGCGGTATCAAGGGATCGTTGAGTAGGGCTCTTGACCTCATTCAGAACATTGATGACTTGAATACAGTTGATCGACCTGTTGTTGTCAAGGTTGGAGTCTTTAACCATAAGGGGCCCCGTGCGACTTACCCAACAGT
>JAGLZJ010000178.1 GCA_023131555.1 Candidatus Bathyarchaeota archaeon
TTGGAGCCTAAGAGGTCACCGATGGATAACTCCGGAGTTCCCTCCAGAACCGCGAAAAAAGCAACTGCCAGCTCTGGAGTTGACGTTACGACTGAGAGCAGTGCGAAGCCAACTGAAGTTTCACCAAAACTCGTCAACTCGATTAAATCCTCTACGTACCTTATTACGTAGCGAGAGATGAAAGCTAATCCTGCCAATGAAACGACGAGTGTCGCAATCTGTATAGGATCCATCACACCTAGCTGAATCCCACAGTATCTAAACTTTTTCTTGGCCATATGCAGGCGCCTCTCTGAGTTTCACACCATGCTTAAATCGAAGCGTGAGCAAACAGAGTTACTTCAGCAAGAGGTTGAAAGTTGGCAGGAAAGAAAGAGCAGATCTGGATAGCTCGAGAACTCTCTAGGTGCAGTGGGTGTAGAAAATGTGAGATTGCCTGCTCCCTTTCCCATGAAAAGCGGATATGGCCTGAAGCTTCCAGAATAAGAGTCTTCATGCTTGTTCCTGGAACTGACTTCCCCCACTTCTGTGTCCAATGTGGGGACTATCCATGTGTGGAAGCCTGTCCGGTCAAAGCGCTTTCAGTGAGCAAGAGAACGGGCGCTGTCCTCGTTAACGCTGGAAAATGCACAGCTTGTGGAGAATGTGTGGATGCTTGTCCGGGCAGAGTCCCCCACATCCACCCTGTTGAAAAGCGTGTTCTAATCTGTGATCTGTGCAGAGGTAATCCTCAGTGTGTAAAAGTCTGCAGAGAAGGGGGATGGAACGTCTTGGAAACGGTTTTGCGGACAAACCACGCTTACGAAGTCTATGCTCGGAAACCTGAGGAGACCGCCCGTGATCTGGCTGTCAAGATGTATGGCGAGAAGGCGGAGGAGCTGATTTGATGCTGGGTTACTCTGGGAAGTTCATTCAGGTTAACCTTACTGAAGAAAGCGTCCAAGAGATAACCTTTGACGATGATGTTCTGAGACAATATTTGGGCGGAAGAGGCTTGGCGGCGAAGATTCTGTGGGATGAGTTAGGTGAAGACTGGGAGAAAACTGACGCCTTAGGATCGGAGAACATCCTTCTGTTCTTGACGGGTCCCTTAACCGGCTTCTTTCCAGGAGCCAGAATATGTGTTTCAGGCAAGTCTCCTCAGAGCAATGGAGTCGTAGGATCAACGGTCGGGGGAGAATTCGGAGTTGAGCTTAGGTGCGCTGGCTACGATGGGATAATCGTATACGGGAAAGCGCAGAAACCATCCTACCTGTTTGTAAAAGACTCCGAGATCCAGCTTAAAGACGCAAGTCATCTGTGGGGAAAAGACGCAAAGCAAACTTTCAGAATCCTAACCCGAGAATGCAGAGACTACTTGCAGAATCGTTTTCCTCGATACGGCGAGTTCAAAGAGCCAGCGATACTTTACATAGGTCCAGCGGGAGAAAACGAAGTTCTCACAGCAATCGTTGGGGCAAAATGGGCACATGCAGCAGGCTACGGCGGCTACGGTGCAGTCATGGGGTCAAAGAGGTTGAAGGCGATAGCTGTCAAAGGTACCGGACCACTACCGCACGTTGCTGACCTCGGGAAAGTCAAGCGACTGATCCAGAAAGTATGTGACAACTCATACGAGAGTGTTCTGTGGCGACGTTGGGGGACAGGTGCAGCTGGATACGAAGTTGGGGCTAAACTCAGTGCTGAACCAGTTAGAAACTGGCAAGATGAATGGCATGATGAGAAAAGCTACGGAGTAGACAAGTTCGAGAATCGAGTTTGGATCAAGCAGTTCTGGAGCGACTTCGGATGCCCAACCTGCTGCTTGAAGATAGCGATGAATAAGGTCGGTCCACTCAAAGGAGCAATAACCGACGATCCTGACTACGAACTGCAGGCTTACCTGGGTCCGAACCTCGGGCTATTCACGCCCGAAGAGAACGTTTATCTTTCATCCCTCGTCGACGACTTGGGTTTGTGCGGTATACAGACGGGGAACGTGCTGGGTTTTACGGCTGAGCTTTACCAACGGGGAATATTGACCAAAGTGGATCTGGACGGCATAGAGCTTGAATGGGGAGACGTGAAGGCTTTTGCGTCCTTAATCCAGAAGATTACTTTAAGAGAAGGAGTAGGGGACCTGTTGGCACAAGGCACGTACCGTGTAGCTCTAAAGATTGCAGAGTTGAAGAAACTTGATGTTCT
>JAGLZJ010000179.1 GCA_023131555.1 Candidatus Bathyarchaeota archaeon
ACCGTGGTCATGGCCACCCACAATATCTTTCAGGCGGAGACCCTGACCAACAGAGTTGCACTGCTCTTGGGAGGTAAGATAGCTCAGATCGGTGCACCACAGGAAGTGCTCAGAACACCGTCGACAGACTTTGCGGGTTTTGCAAGGCTTGAAAACGTGTTCTCAGGCAGGTCAAGGATTCTTCGGGAGGGAACCTCCGTTGTCGAGGTTGGCAATGGGCTGGAAATGGAAGTTGCTTTAAGAAAATCTGGAGAGATCACCATCTTCGTTAGACCCCGGGATATAATAGTGTCCAGGAAGACAGTACCTTCCAGTGCAAGAAATGTATTCAGAGGGAAGGTCTCTCAGATCTCAGATCTGGGATCAGTGGTGAAGCTGAGGGTCGACGCAGGAAAGGAGTTTGTCGTTCAAATAACAAAACGATCCTTCGTTGAAATGGGACTGAACGTTGGATCGATGGTCTTTCTCACGTTCAAAGCCTCCTCAGTCCAATTAGTTTAACCTAGTATGCTTCAGTACTTGTTTCAAGTCGCCGAAGACTGACATCTCATATCTGCGCGAGCTTCCCTTTCTGATAACTCCTTTGTGTTGACCACAAGTTTAATGCCTATTCGCGGTAATCTCAATTCCGTGTGATTTAATTGGGTATGGGAAAAGGCACTAAGAAAAAGCCAATGACAAAGAAGGAAAGGAAAGAGAAGCGGAAAAAACGCAAAGAAAGCCGCTGAAACGACTTTTATTTCCTACTGGCTGTCTAGTGTGATTCAGTGGGAGTGCTTCACCAGTACACGCTACTGTTTTGTGTGAGAGTGTTACTGGCTGGGAGTCGACATAGCTTCTCGTAAAGCGAAAGAATGGTGGATGTTCGCAGTAGCTGAGAGCACTAATATAGCCCTGTCTTCATACTGAGACGTCTGGGAAGATATTCCTTGGAGACCGTTATTGAAACCAGCGACTTGACTAAGACATATGGATCGCTAGTCGCTGTTAACAAGTTGAACCTCAAGGTTGAGAAGAACACTGTTCACGGGTTCTTAGGTCCCAATGGTGCTGGCAAGTCCACAACTATCAAGGTTCTAATAGGGCTGCTTAAGGCCGACAGCGGATCAGCGAACATCCTAGGTCAAGAAATCGGGTGGGACCGACCGGAAACAAGGTCGCGAGTAGGATACATGCCAGAACTCCCGAAGTTGCCCAAGCACTTGAAGGGAACGGAGCTCCTTGACATATATGGAAGGATGCATGGCATGACCAAGGATGAGCGTGAGAGACAGGTACCTGAACTGCTTGATGTGGTCGGATTGAGTGAACGAGGGAACGACCTCATCGGTCATTACAGTAAGGGAATGCAACAGCGCCTAGGCCTCGCGCAAGCCCTATTGAATGCACCTGAACTATTGATTCTGGATGAACCCAGCATTGGTCTAGACCCCGTTGGAATGGTTGAGGTTCGAGATTTAATGAAAAAAATGGCGGAGAAGGGCACCACAATCTTTCTTTCGTCGCACCTTCTACACGAGGTTCAACAGATCTGCACCCAAATCACCATAATCAACAAGGGAGTTGAAGTCACCTCAGGCACACTTGAGGAGATATCTGCCAAAGTTGAGGGGCCACTGAAGATAGAAGTTGAAGTCGATAGATTCTCCGAAAAGGTCTTGGCAGTAGTGAACAAGCTACCTTTTGTCGATAACGTTTCCAGAAGCGGGAAGACGCTTCTGATAGAACTGAAAACGCGTGACGATGTTAGGTCAGAAGTGTCTCAGGCTATTACGACCGCAGGCGGAGTAGTCATATCCATGAACATGAGGGGAGCAAGCTTAGAGGATATATTTATGGATCTCCTCGGCACACGCGAAGAGGGTCGTAGAGAATGAGCGTAAACAACGCGAGTTGGTTCATGAAGTTTCTCGCAGTTGTGAGATATGAGATACTCTGGAACATCAGGAAGAAGAAGTTCCTCGGAATACTAGTTGTCGCCTTCGCCCTCGCCACCCTAACGTTAGCTGGAGGTTATATCGCAAGCGCCATAACTGGTGAACCAGTAAGTTCGGATCCAGACTTCGTTATCGGCTCTAACGTCGGCTTGAGCGGACTTGTGTTCTTCTTGTTTGCAGTTGTTACAACAATGAACATAATCTCAGCAGAGTTCGAGAGCGGTACAATCGTTCC
>JAGLZJ010000018.1 GCA_023131555.1 Candidatus Bathyarchaeota archaeon
CGCAAACCGTGGATGACGAATATGAAAGCTTCACTGAGGGATTGAATTGGTGGAATGCAAGCTTCGGAAACCGCAGGCAGATGAATATCACAAACAATGCGGCGTCCACACTTGGTTCTGGCTACTCCAGTCTTCTAACCGTGGACACTGCCTCCCTTGTTTCATCAGGTAAAATGCTTTCAGATGGAAGGGACTTGAGAATTGTCAATTGGAATGGTTCATCTTTGGTTGAAATAGACCGTGACATCATTGACATGAATACAAACTCGACACAAATCTGGTTTAAGACCCGAGCAGAAATCGGGCCCTCTGAAACCGACACAAACTACTACATGTACTATGGTAACCCTTCTGCACAAAATCCTCCAGAGGACAGAAGCAACGTTTATCTATGGTTTGACGACTTTTCAACGAACACAACAACCAATTACGATGTTGATAGACATGTAGACGATTGGTTTGGCGCTTCTACCAACATCTACAAACCCTACTGGGATTCTGCAAAAAATGCAGTTTATTTCGACACCGGTAACGATTACGCAGGAGACTGGATGCCTATCGCAATCAACGAGACTGACGTATATGCAGAAATGAAGATGAACATAACAGGCAGTTATTCAATTAACACGACTAATGGTGTATTATTAAGGTGGCAAAACTCATCCACTTTCTACACTGGCCACATATCTGGCGACTCTTACTCATCCCCATGCATCGCTAAGAATGGAAGAACGACCTATGTAGCGTGCGAAACTCCAAGCGAATATCATGTTTGGAATCAATGGTTTACGTTTGCAGTTGCGGTGTGTGGTAGCGATCTTAAACTTTGGGTTGACGGAGTTCAAGAAGTTAATGGAATGGACACGCAAATAACCACCTCTGGAAAGATCTCATTCGTGGTTAGTCAGTCCATAGGATGGATGGATGACTTTAAAATAAGAAAGTATGTTGAACCAGAGCCATCAGCCTTCCTCGGCACTGAAGAGAGCCAGGGCGACAACAGACTGGACATTGATGGCTCATTTATCATAGACATCTCCACCTACCCTCTACCATATGTTCAGACCATTGAGATACAGTTGGTGTACCGAGTAAGTGACACCGGTGAGAAATGGTATCTGAAAGCCTTCAACTGGACTGAACTGGGGTACTCGGACAACGGTTTCAACTTCACTGAAGGGCAAACACCTACAGGGGGATGGAACACCTACGCTGTGAATCTAACTGATAGCTGGAGTAGCTACGTCCATGGCAACGGCACAGTCAACGTGAAGCTAGTTGACGAAGGAGCGGACGGGAATCAGACGACTCTTGACGTTGACTTCCTAGCGGTAAAAGCAGCGCTCGATGGGACGAATTTCACTTTACATAACAAGGGATCTTCAACATCTCACCTTGTCTCACTATGGATCAACAACTCGACACACCATAGAAGATATGACGTGAACATTTTCATCAACGCTGGAGATACTGAATCATACATCCGCATTGATATCAGACTTGGGGGCGAAAACTGCACAGTCAAGGTTGTCACAGAGAGAGGAAACATCGCAGTCTACTCAAAAGGCTACTGAGACCTACTTATGGGGTTGCCCAAGTTAATGATCTTCTAAGATATCATCTTCCTTTCCTGTGGAAATCGCTCATATTCTTTTGAATCAATGATTTCCTTAAGGTGCTGGGCTACGTTCCAGATTTCATTATAGGTGTTGTAGAGCGGGGATGGAGCGATTCGTATTATGTTGGGTGGTCTGAAATCCGGAATGACGCCTCGTGCCCGAAGGGCTTCGCTTATCCTGGAGCCTTGTGCGTGTTCGACTGCAACGTGTCCCCCTCTTCGCTCCGCTTCTCTCGGTGTTCCGACAGTGTAGAAGTAGGGTGGCTTAGAGAGAATTTCGTCAACTAGAAACATCAGATACGAGGTCATCTTAAGAGACTTTCTTCGAATAGCGTGTATTCCCGCTTCAAGAATTATCCTGAGGGATCCTTCAAGAGGTATCGAGCTGAGAATTGCGGGTGAGGATATCTGCCACCCTCCCGCGCTTCTAGCGTGTTCAAAGTGCGGCGCCATATCGAACTGTTTCTCTTTCACGTATCCAAACCATCCGGCGAGGGCGGGTTCAACGGCGAAGTGTCTCTCATTCACGTAGAGGAACGCGGTTCCGCCTGGACCTCCATTCAAATACTTGTAGCTGCACCAGAGAGCAAAATCCACCTGCCACTCGTCAAATCGATGGGGAACGGTGCCAACGGAGTGCGAACAGTCGAAGCCGATTGGTATACCTCTCTCGTGGGCCTGTTCAGTCAGGTTCTCCACATCAAGGAGCTGCCCGCTTCTATAAAGCACTGAAGGGAGGAAGACAAGGGCAATGTCTTCATCCATTAACTCAACGATCTGCTGCTCATCCAGAGTCCGTCCATCATGGCTTGGGGCGAGGATAAGGTTCTCGTTAGGATCGAGTTCTCTCAGCTTCAGGACGCTTGTGAGGGCGTATATGTCTGAGGGAAAATTCAGTTCGTCTGCAAGTATCTTCTTCCGCCGACCTTCCGGCTTATAAAACGTGTTTGCAAGCGAGTGTATGTTAACGGTGGTAGTGCCAGTGGCGACAACCTCTGATGGAAGGGCTCCTACGGTTTTCGCGCACATTGCGCCAAGTTTCTCTGACATGTAAAACCATGGGAGATCTGCTTCAAGCCAGCCCCGTATGCCAAGCGTCCTCCATTCGTTGAGAACTCGCAGAACCCTGTCTTCGGAGATCTTGGACAGGAGACCCAGTGAATTGCCATCCATGTAAATGGCGTGGTCAGGGACGTAGAACTTCTGCCTGAAGTTTGAAAGAGGATCCTTTTGATCCAGCTGATGAGAATATTCCTCCGTCGCCTCAAAAGCATAGCTCATCGGAAACACCTCTTCAGTCGCTAGCGTTGTTGTTATTCTTATGCGGTCGCCGCTTGTATACAAGGCTTTTTTCCGGGTCCAAGCCTCTCCACTTCACTCCGTAGTCAAGTGCAGAGAGGATGTCGAAGGGGCGATCGATGCCTTCCTGTTCTAACAGACTTGTGACTTCTGAGAGAAGGGGTTTTTTGAGTGAGGAGACCTTCTTGTCCAGCTGCTCAAGTTTCCTGTGGCTCACTAAGAGCTTTCCCACCATTCTGTATCCATCCACTTCTTTCGCTTTCATCTTTCTGACCAACGCTTCAACTGGAACGCTGCTGCTTTTTGCGACTGCCTCGAGTTGCACAACGTCACCATTGAGCTGCAGTCGAGAGGTATCCAGACGGGTCATCTGAAGACTGAGAAACTGCTCTTCTCTCTGCTTCAGAAGTCTCCAGATAGGTTTGAGGGGAACTTTTCTCTTGTAGAAGATCACTTCGCCTTTGATGCGCTTCATTCTTTCGCAGGCAAGTTTTTCGTCAACGGCGACAATCAGGTCTACATTCTGGAGTTGCTGGAGTTTCTTGAGCTTCGTCTCCAGGTATTTCTCCGTCCAGAATCCAGCGATCTCCATGAAGATGCGCATCCCACTCTTCTCGAAGCTGAAATCGGGAATGAACACATATCTTCCAGCAATCAATGGAGTAGGTTCCCGAGTGATGGTCCAGCCTGAGTTCAGGGTCTGGAAACGCCTGAAGAAATCTTTCTCCACGAGGCTATCGAACTGTTCGCTTCGCCTCGATTGCAGTATCCGTGAGTCAGGGGGTTTGATCAATCTCCCAACTTCGTCGCTTGACAATCTGAGTTGAAGAATTCTTTTTCCGAATTGTCCAGCTCTTACGATACCTCCGAAGATCTTCCAATCAGGCGCTTGCACGATTGATGGCAGTATCTTAGCCATTCGTGTACCATATCGTTGAGTGAGTTTGAAGATCGAATGTGGGCCATCTACAGTAATCTTGAAGACTCCGTCCTCAACCTCTGCGGAGTACATCAGGCCCTGGAATTTCACCGCTCGAAGAACGTTCTTCCAGGAGTCGGAGACTCTGACTTCCATAAAGGTTGATCGAAAGAGGAGGGTTTGAGTCAATGCGAAGTTGTATCTCTTCAGCAGTTCAGCTGGGCTTAGAGGGGTGAATTCCCTCAAGAGCAGTTCATCATCCAAATCAGCCTGAAAAGATTCTTCAAGTTCACCTTCAGTGATCTTAAGCGCCTTTGCCACGGCGTCCATGATGCTTTTACGAGCCGTTTCGTTGATCACAGGATCTCGTTTGGCGGCTTCTTCGAAGATCAGCCGCCTTGCAAGCTGCGGGTTGACTGCTGCTTCCATCTTGAATGCGCTTTCTCTCTGCAGGATTGCGGATAGCCCACGCACGAATCTGTAGTCGAAGCCTGCGGCTTCAAAGCTCGATATCTTTTTCAGCAGTCTGCCCTTCTTTTCGCCGACATTGGCCTGAAAAGCTTCAATGATGCGACCGCTGAGATCCAGGTTTCTTTGTGTAAGGTCTGCGTAAATGGGGTGTATCTGCCCTTTTCTGGTGCGTGCGCGAAGCAACTCGAGTTGTAGCATCTGTTGACCTCTATCTTCTTCGTCGTTTGCTGATGCGGGTTTCCTGGGTTTCTTTTGACAGTATCTCGACCAGCTTCGCCCTTTTCCCTTCCTTTTTCCTTAAGAGTCTTCCAAGCCGCTGAATGAATTCTCTTGAGCTTCCGGTTCCGCTCAGAATAACGCCTAAGGCAGCATCGGGAACGTCGATGCCTTCATCCAGGATCCTGGATGTCACGATCCTGCTGTAGGATCCTGCTCTGAATCTGTCCAGAATCTCAGAACGCTCGTCTTTCGGTGTCTGATGGGTGATCGCTGGAATGAGAAACTTTCTGCTTATTCTGTGAACCAGCTTATTGTGATGAGTGAAGATCAGCGTCTTTCTCTCCGGTTGATTGGTCAGAAGGCTTCGGAGAGCTGTCATCTTGGATGAAGAGTTCAGCGCAATCTCCAAAGCTCGGTTTCTTGCAAGCAGAGCTTTTCGGGCTTCCGGGTCTGCACCTGTTCGAATTATGAAGCGTTTGAAATCACGAGAGTTTCTCAGCTTAATTCGTCTCTTCCTCAAGTACCCCGTAAAGCGACTGTGGTTCTCCTCGTATTCCCGCTGTTCTTCTTCTGTAAGCGCTACATACATTCTTTCAAGAGTGTAATGAGCGAGATGGGTCCCAACTAGGTCATCAGGTTCCAGTTCGTAGATCACGTTACCGAGTAAACGTGGCAGTAGCTTGTGCCCTTCATCTTCCCTGGCGAAGGTTGCCGTCAACCCTAGTCGGTACGGTGCTACAAAGAACTCAGCGATCTGGCTATAACTTGGAGCTGGGAGATGATGGACCTCGTCGAAAACAACCAGCATGAATTTATTTCCCAACTCCTCCGCTCTCAAGTAAGCTGAGTCATACGTTGAGACTGTTATTGACTTGAGGTCACTCTCTCCTCCACCATATGCACCTACATCCACCCCGAACTCTCGGACTAAGTTCGTAATCCACTGCTGCATTAGGTCGATCGTTGGAACGACGATAATCGTAGGGGCATTGATATGGGAAATGGCTCCAAAAGCCACGACCGTCTTCCCTGCTCCAGTTGGAAGAACGACGACGCCTCGACCCTTAGCCTTAATCCAGGCGTTTAATGCTTCATCCTGGTAGGGGCGAAGCTTTGACTTTCCTTGGAGTTCAGGGCAAGGGGGCAAATCAAGCACTTCGTCTCTTACATCAAGCTTACTCATCTGCAGAAACTTCAGTACGTCAGGATAGTGGAAACCCATCGTCCTGAAGGCTCCGACTCTGGGATCCCAGGTGCTGTTTGGCACCCGTACGTCCCCCGCCACAAGAATCGTTCCTTTATCATAGCGAAGAAGAGCCAAGCAGATCCCCCTTTTCTTCCTACATCCTCTGTAGGCGTGTACTTATAATGCTTCGAGCACGCGCACGTGCCTGGAGAAGTGGGTAACTGCTGGTTGCGCGATCAACTTGGATGTTGAAAAGCTGTGAAGGCTGTGTGCCTGTTGACCTCTAGAGGATGAGCTGGACGATGGGGAGAGCCTGCGAATGCATCGGCTAGCGTTTGAGGTCCGATTACTCGTATCTTTTAAGGTATAGGGGTCTGCGGGCGTCGCGGACCTTCATTTCGGTTGTCAACTTCTCAGGGTCAGTCTTCACGCGAGGCTTCTTCAAGTAAACGTATTCGCCTCGCGCTTCGGATTCTGACTCTTCACTTATTCGCTTGAGCAGTTTGGTTGCTTCCACGTGACTCATTCTTCTTCATCCTTCGACTTCGGAGAGACTATCCTCTCTGCACTCTCTTGCCGCTTTTTGAGAGTGCAGGTTCTAATTCTTCTTTTCTCTTGGATTCCGATATCGTGTTCCTGATCGTATCAAAGTATCTCTGGGCACGTAGAGCTTTGCAGACTGCGAGACCTCTATCGGTGATTGCGTAGGCAGCTTTCTTTGATGTATGAGACTCCGCTACAAGGTTGTGAGACATGAGAAATCCAATGCACTTCTTGAGAACTGTCACGTCTAAGCTGCTCTCGTACGCTATTTTCTCGAATCTCTTGGGCTTAGTGGCTAGGACATCTAGGATTTGCAGGTACTTCTGCAGTCTTGAACGTCGCAACAGCTGTCTCTCCTCTTGAATATCGAAGATAGTTTGAATAAATCTCTTCAGAAACCAGAGTTAGTATTGAGGATCCATACTGGTGAATCGAACGATATGGATATCCGGTCTCATCGATGACAGAAGTAGACTGTGATCAATCTGCTGCTTCTAGTGTCTATTCTCACAAACCCGAATCTCTCGAATTGAACGATGTTACCAGCTTCGATCTCGCGAAAACCGGGCTCAACAAGACCTTCAGCGATTGATGCATCAGGCAAAATGACGCGGCACTTAATCCCCATGTCGGATGGCAGCCAGTGGATCAGAGGTGCCTTAGCGGCTCTCGCTTTCTCGTATTCTTCACTGTGAAAGATCGAGGTCACACCCTTATCGCTTGATTTACGGATCTGCACGTTGAAGAGCTCCATTAAGCGGATAAGTTGACCTCTTTCCATCCGCTCGCTGTCACTCGTCGCTATCGATAGAGAGGCGACACCGTCTGTTTCCTTTATAGTGAATACGCGGACTCCTCTATCGCGGTGTTCAGGGTGGACGGGGATCTCCGACCTGAAATCCCTAGGAACTTCGTTGACCGTCATCTGAACCGGGTGATCGATGAAGAAAAACCTGTCTGCGTAAGGTTCAACGATTCTTCTGTTGTGGGCATAGAGGTTTTCCCAGCTTAAGGTGATGTCGTGAGTCTTTGGCCCAACATCTATGATGAGACGCTTGATTGCCTCAGGTTGTATTCCTCTTCGTCTCAAAGCTACAAAGGTTGCCAGTCTAGGGTCATCCCAGCTCTTGTAAACTCCAGTGCGCATCTGTCGCAGTATCTCGGATTTGCTGAGTGAAGCCCCCACAATCTTCATTCGCCCGTAGTGAATTGTCTCAGGATATCGCCAGCCAAAATACTTGTACATGAACTCCTGCCGTGTCTGATTGGTCAAATGCTCTTTACCCCGTATTATGTGACTGACACCCAAGAGATGGTCATCTACGCCGCACGCGAGATTGTATAGAGGCCATACTCGGTACTTGTTGCCAGCTCTCGGATGGGGGTGCTTCTCAGTGTCAACTATTCGCAGTGCAGGCCAGTCTCGGACCGCGGGATTTGGGTGATTTAGGTCGGTTTTCACCCGGACAACGGCTTCTCCTTCCAGGTAGGTTCCGTTGAGCATGCTTTCCCAGCGGTTCAGATGCTCGCTGGTATCCATGTCGCGGCAATCACACGGTTTCTTATCCGAAACAGCTTGTCTGAAGAGAAGCGGCTTGCAGGTACAGACGTACGCGTTGCCTGCTCTTAGCAAGCGCTCAGCGTGTTCGTAGTAGATTTGAAGGCGGTCGCTTTGGTAGAAGTAGGCATCAGGCTGGCTGTTCAGCCAGATCAGATCCTCCTTTATTGCCTTGTAGAACTCTAGTTGAGGTCGTTTCTGTTTGGGGTCGGTGTCCTCAAAACGGACTATGAATCTTCCCTTGTAGAGGTCAGCGTATTCTTTGCAGAGAATAATGGCCCGGGCTGAACCGAGGTGGAGTGGCGCGTCGGGGTTTGGGGAAAATCGGGTTGTGACCGATTCAAACGCGTCAATGTTTTCAAGGGGTGGAAGAGTTTTCTCTTCTTTACCTCGTTTCTTCTTCGAGTGTGAGAGGGCTTCTGGCCATGCTTCTTCCAGTCGCGTTCTTTGTGCTCGTGGACTTAGTTTGTTTATAGTTAGGATTATCTCTTCCACTAATGGCGTTACATGTTTGATTTTTTTCTTGAGGTGAGGTTGTTCAGATAAAAGCTTTCCTAAAACTGGGGCTTTCCGGGCTCTTCCATTATGAAGGTGCGCGTTCAGTAAGGCGATTTTTTCGATGCTCTTCTTAAGCTGAGTGTCAAAGGACAATGAAGCCACTCGGGTAGATTAAACCTCTCTTTCAACCAGAAGATCAGCGAAGGCTCTGAGTTTCTGCTTTGCTTCGGATGGTGGCAGCAGATTTTCGATCTCACTCCAGCTTTCTTTGAGTATTTTACGGGCGTATTTTTTAGCGTACGTGATCGCATCGTACTTCTTCATGATCGATATCGCTTCATCACGTAGACTCTGGTCAGTTGTGTGCATTCGCAGGATTTCCGCCAGCCTGACTCTATCATCCGGCATCGCTTTCTGTAGTGTGCGGATCACGATTAGAGTCGTTTTTCCCTCGGTGACATCTGCGCCTATTGTCCCCTTCGCTTTCGCAAACGTCTTTCCTGTAAGGTCCAGTATATCATCTTGTATCTGAAAGGCAACGCCTACTGCTTCTGCATATTCCCCCAGTCGCTCAGTCAGCTCGTCGTTAGCTTGCGACAGGATAGCCGCCATCTTTGCTGCCATTGCAGCCAGCGTCCCAGTCTTGTAAGCACACATCTGCAGGTACTCGTTCTCAGTGATCTCGGCGACCTCCACCTGCCCTCTGTGCCAAGATATGTCTATGGCTTGGCCGAGGCTTAAGGTGATCATGTGTTGAGCATAGACTTCGTAGACTTTGCTGAGAGTATCTGGCGGAATTCGCTTTCGGTTATGAATCAATGGCAGGAGAGGAAGGAAATACATGGCGTTGCCGGAGTTGATTGCTACGTCAAGACCGTAGGTTCTGAAGGTGCAGGGTCGGCCTCTGCGAAGTTCTGACTGGTCTTCTACGTCATCCACCATTAATGTCCCGTTGTGAATCACTTCAGGAATCATTGCGTATTCCAGGTAGTCTTCTGGGTTTCGCCCGAGAGCCTCGCAGACTAGGAGGAACAGTTTCGGTCTCCATCTTTTTCCCCCTCTTTCAAGGAATTCCCAAATTGGTTCTGCGAGAGCTCTATTCAAGGTCTCCAGGTTGTAGGCGTATCTTGGAGTATTGAGGGTGAAAATGATATCATCTCTGCTGAATTTCTTCGGAATGTACTTCGCGATAGTCTTATCTATGTTGAAGTTTTCCGCCTCCGGTTGGGTCTCTTGCTCCTGGATCTTTTGAACAGCAGCCTCCATCGATCACCGTCTCGAGTAAGATTCTGGTTTGAAACCTCTTCTTTTCAACCATTCAGCTGTTCTTCCAAGCAGTACTATTGGAGTACTCTTAAGGCTGCCTACGTTTTCGGCGCCAATCAAGAACATCGCAGTCTTCAGTTCTTCCATAATCAGCTTCAGTTCCTCCTTTACAGATTCAACGCCTTCAGTGGCGGGTTGAAGGATAGGAGTTGCGAAACTTGCCAGGTTTGCGCCCAAGGCGAGGGCTTTGGCTACGTCGATTCCTGAACGTATGCCGCCAGACGCTATCATCTTCAGGCTTGTGGATTGGCTTACTTCAACGAGGCTTGCAGCTGTAGATATTCCCCAGTCCCAGAAACGTTCTCCGAGACGCGCACGGAACAAGTTTCTGCGTTTCTTTGCCCGGTAGTACTCAACAGCAGCCCAGCTTGTTCCGCCTGCTCCTGAAACGTCTATGGCGTCCACCTTTGCTTCTTCGAGTCTAGTTGCGGTTTCCGCGGATATGCCTGCGCCTGTTTCCTTCACAATTATGGGGACCTCAAGGTTTTCAGCTAGCTGTCTGATCTTTAAGAGGACTCCTTTGTAGTTGGCTTCGCCTTCTGGCTGAATTGCTTCTTGGAGCGGATTAAGGTGTATGGCGAGGGCATCAGCCTTAATCATCCTCACAATTTCCTCAGCCTCTTTCAAACCATATCCGTTCACAAGTTGAGGGGCTCCGATGTTTGCGATCAGATAGGCTTTTGGAGCATTTTCCCTCACTACCTTGTAGGTCGATGTGAGTTCTGGGTCTTCCAATGCTGCTCTTTGGCTACCGACGCCCATGCCTAAACCAAGTTCTTCAACTGCGCTGGCGATGGAAGTGTTGATCAATGTGGCTTCTTCTGTGCCCCCGGTCATCGCTCCGACGAGAATGGGGGCGGAAAGCTCGTGTCCGAAGAAGCTTGTTGCTAGATTGATTTCGTCGCGGTCAATCTGGGGAAGAGCTTGGTGCACGAAGTTGACATCTTCTAGGCCGGTTGTTGCCTGGCGACTGCGTACATTTCGCTTGAGAGAGATATCGATGTGTTCAGATTTTCGGTTCCGTGTACTTTCTGTCATGAAGTTCACTTCTCGATCAATGTACCGGAGGCTTCATTGCTGCTTAAGACCATACGGAGATTGTCATCCTTTTTCGCGTTTATGATCAACGTG
>JAGLZJ010000180.1 GCA_023131555.1 Candidatus Bathyarchaeota archaeon
ATATTTGACAAGGGGCAAATCGACAGGCACAATGATCCTCTTAACATCATAGAATATGGCAGAGGCCAATGCAGGGAATTCAGCATTCTATTTATGGCAGCCTGCCTCGTAAACGGTCACCGTGCAAGGTTAATACTTGATATGTCTGACCACGCCTGGGTAGAAGTATGGATCCCGAAGGAAAACCGGTGGATTCACGTTGATCCCTCAGAAAAGAGGATAGATGACCCATTGATGTATGAAAGAGACTGGAAAAAAAAGTTGAAAGAGGTCTATGCCTTCGAGAACGGCAGACTCCTCGATGTAACCGATAACTACAGGCTTACGCGGTTGACGCATCCTATTTAAACTCTTGAAACACAAGAACCTCAAGCCCAGTACGATGACAGCACTCATCATCCATCGCACAGTCGGAAATGAAGTTGATTCAGGAGACCCGAAAGCATGGAACAAGGAGAACAGGCAATCACCGAACTCATCAGGTTCATCGAAGATAAGAAGATCAGAATCCTGAGTTTCTGCCATATTCCTGAGGATGGACGCCTCAGAACACTCAGTTTCTCTACAAAAGACAAGGAAAGACTTCGCGACATTTTAAAGTTTGGTGAAAGGATTGACGGGTCAAGTGTTTTCTCTTATGTTCAACCAGAGAAAAGCGATGTCTACATCCTGCCAAACGTAGGAGAGGTCTTCTTAAATTCTTTCGTTTCACCGCGAACTCTGAACGTGTTATGCGATTACTTCGACGAAGACGGAAAACCTCTCCATGTTGCTCCAGGGAGCATATTGGCCAGAGCGGAGGAGAGACTTCGCGTCTCAAATAGGGCTGAGCTGAAGACGCTCGTTGAGCTTGAGTTTTACGTTGTCTACAAACGTGACGGTGGCTTTCTCCAAGTTCACCCGGAAGAGAATTATCACCAGACTGCTCCATTCTCCAGATTTGAAAGTCTCAGAAACGAAGTTTTGCTGGCACTTGAGGAGATCGATGTCGCCACCAAGTACGGACACTCAGAAGTGGGTGGCGGCAACGATTCGAATCTTGCGTGGGAGCAACATGAAATCGAACTCCTCCCCCAGACCCCTATGAAGACCGTAAAGGCTCTAGCACTATCTAAATGGGTTATCAGGAACATCTGTGCGAGACGCGGGTTCTCAGTCAGTTTCTCCCCCAAACCTTTTCTTGAGCATGCTGGAAGCGGAATGCACATTCACATCTGCGTCTTGAAGGACGGAGAGAACATAATAGCTGGTTCCTCGGAAGCCCTAACCGACGAAACCGAGCAGATTATAGGGGGCTTACTGGAGTTCGCCCCAAGCCTCACCGCTTTCGCCAATCCCATCCCTCCATCGTATCTGCGGTTCATTATAAGAAAAGAGTCTCCAATCGATGTCTCGTGGGGAATCAGAAACCGCTCTGCTTTGATTCGGATTCCGTTGTGGGGTAGAAACCCAAGTGGAGAACCGGAGAGAAACCACTGCAGGAAAACCATAGAGTTCCGTGGACCAGATCCAACAGCAAAAATCCACCATTTACTGGCGGGGATTGTGCTGGCAGTTAACTATGGGCTGGGGAACCCTCGGGCTTCATTGAAACAGGCAAAGGAGTTGAAGGCAGAAGGAGAGGTTGATGAACGAAGAAGACGCCTTCTTCTGCCATTGTCTTGCATGGAAGCAGCCATGGAACTTGAACAGAAGCGGGAACTCTATGAAGCAATGGGTGTCTTCCCAAGAAGAGTAATTGAAGCCTCACTTGAAGGGTTAAGGTCCTATAATGATAGGGGGTTTCAGAAGAGGTTGGCTGACGAGCCGAGTTCGGTTGAAGACTTGTTGAATGAATTCTTTAATTATGGGTAGACCACGAGCAGGAACGCGGTGCAGGTTGCTTATCCTACTGCAGACTTTTCACAGACTCAGAAGACGATCTGCAATTGCACACACGTGTGACTATAGGTTCTGATATCTGTTAAGCTCCCAGTCAGTAACTGCCCGTTGATAATCCTTCCATTCAGTGGATTTGACTTCAAGGTATTTTTTAAAGGAGTGTTCCCCCAATGCTTCCTTCGCAAGCTCGCTCTCCTCGAATTCCTCAATAGCTTCCCCCAAGTCTGCAGGGAGAGTCTCGATGTAGAACTTCGCGAGTTTTGCGTCATCGAATCCATATACGTCTTCCTC
>JAGLZJ010000181.1 GCA_023131555.1 Candidatus Bathyarchaeota archaeon
CAGATCAGGCTTATTCCCAAATGACGTCCTAGTTCAAATCTTGCCTAGAGTACCACCCCACTCTCTCTCTTCTCTCTCAAATTCATGAACGCATGAACTGACCGACTGGTTGGTTGGCAGGGCGAGTATAGAGGAAAGGGTGAAGCTAGTAATGGAGAAAATCAGACACGCCTGTTGTGACAGATACCACCTCTCGCCATAGTTACTTACGCACACGTATGGACCCTATTATGAAAGTTCTGATGGTGGATTCAAAGTCCTAATTCCGCAGACGATTCGTTCAGCACCAGTATGGAAGTATGGACTTTGGTTCTGATTGAAAGGTTTTCACAACGAGTAGATCTGAAAGATAGTTCTATGCCAGTTTATATTACAGGTTCCGAATTTGATATTGATGAAACTACGCCATCCAAAAGAATCCAATTTGGTATTCTTCACACTATTCCTGCTGTGCTTTCTCGTACTCTCGAGTGAAATTAAGCCTTGTTTCAGCGTGAAGTCAGTTCCATTGGAGTTCTTCGTTTGGATACCATGTTCAGCATGCCCAGAGCAGCAAGAAGCGTACGAGATATGGGAAAATAACATGCAGGTAATCGATGAAATCGAAGGAGATTACGGGCAGAAAGTAGCTGTAGATAAAATTCCCTTTGGTTCTGAAGAAGGGCTTCAGAAACTCATGGATCAATATGGTGTAGACCCTGCGGAGATCGAGGATTATTGGAACGCTGTGGTCGTGAATTATGAAACAATGTTCAAAGGGTACCTGAATAGCACCTATCTACGTGAAATAATCGACTTCTATCTACAACCAGTGCAAGATATTGCAGTCGTAAGCATCAAATCGTCCTTCAATAGTGTTCTTGTAGGAGACGAAGTTCAAATCAATGTAACTGTGAGGAACCAAGGTGAACTAAGTGAATCTTTTGCACTTTCCATTTACGTCAACTCAAGCATTCTCAGTACATATTCTATAATTGATCTACAACCGAGTACTCAACTTGATGTATCATTCAATTGGAATACAGTGAACGCAACAGCTGGGATTCACATTTTGAGTGCGGAAGTAAGCGTTCTCGAAAACGAAACCGACCTTGCCGATAACTGGCTGATCAGCGGAGTCATCGAAGTAAGGGAACCCGACACTACACCCACAGAAAGACATGACATCGCTGTTATGAACGTAAAAGTCTCAAACCCGACTATTAGACAGGGTGAAGAAGTTAATGTTACTATTACCGTTGAAAATTGGGGCACAGAAAATGAAACTTTCAACGTGAGAGTATACAGCAACAGTACATTGGTCGGTGAGTTAACAGTCTTTAACCTGATGCCAAATCAACCTTTTGACTTGCTGTTCGATTGGGACACTGCTGAGATTGGTCTCGGACAGTTTGTACTGAAGGTTGAAGCTGATCAGGTCTTAAATGAGACTAACTTGAATAACAATGTGTACATTCTCAATGACAGGATCCAGATCCGTGAATTGTCGTCATTTGATTCGCTTGCTCTTACTGCATTATTGGCGGTTTCTTTCTCATTCGGGTTCTTTGAGACTTTCTCCCCTTGCCTTATCATCCTGCTCTCCTTCGTCTTAAGTTACACTCTGGGGGTAAGCCCTAGTTTCAAGGAGAGCTTTCTGAAAGTCATGATCTTTGGAGCGGGTTTCGTCTCGGCAGCATTGCTTCTCGGTATAGCTTTCGGGCTTTTCTTCCTGTCGCTACCCTCACTTCAGCTATACCTGACTCTTACTGTATCTGTCTTCGCTATTGTCTTCGGCCTTAATCTCCTTGGGGTGCTGAAAGTTCCCTTAGAGACTAAACCTGCAATAAGGAAACTAGCTGAAAAATACGTGCTAACGTATCCTGGACTCTTCATCCTGGGGTTCATATTCTACTTTCTGGATCCCTGTATAGCGCCAATCTTCATCGCATTCATCCCACTATTGCTGCTGGATACGCTTCCATTAATCTTAACTGTATTTGCACTTGGAGCAATCATTCCATTCCTCGCAATCGGAGTATTCACCGGATCAGTCTCGAAGCTTGTTCGACTCACATACAAACAGAGGTTCAGAATCAGAGCGATCAGTGGCATGATTCTAATCTGTTACGCGATATACCTATTCGTTTTCTACCTCTTACCGAGTTTTACTTAGCTCTGCAAATAACTG
>JAGLZJ010000182.1 GCA_023131555.1 Candidatus Bathyarchaeota archaeon
CATAGTCTACTCCTGCAAAGACTACTATTCCTTTATCGATGTGGGGTTCATATTCTTCCCTCTCCTCAATCGAACACTTGTGTGTGTCAAGGTCTTCATAGGACGCGAACCGCTGCCAGACCTGTTTGCTAAGATCGCCGTAGGGCATAGGGTGCCTCACCACTGCTACTCGGAGACCCATTTTCTTCAGGATTGCAGCCACCTTCCGTGAGGTCTGACTTTTCCCGGAACCTGTTCTGACAGCGCATACCGAGACTACGGGAACCTTGGACTCAAGCATAGTACTAGCTGGTCCCATCAATCTGAAGTCTGCACCGCATGACAGGGCTAGGGATGCTTTGTGCATGACATACTCGTGTGGTACATCGCTGTAAGCGAAGACGACTTCTGAGACATTGTGATTGTGGATAATCTTCGGCAGCTCTTCTTCCGGGTAGATGGGGATTCCTTGAGGATAGTCAGTTCCAGCTAGGTCGGGAGGATATCTCCGCTTCTCAATTCCGGGGATCTGCGTGGCTGTGAAAGCAACGACTTCATAGGCGGGATTATCTCTGTAATACACGTTGAAGTTGTGAAAATCTCTACCAGCTGCTCCCATTATCACTACTTTGGTTTTCTCCATGAGAGAACGCCTTCATTGAAGGAAGTGGTAAGTAGTATCCTTTCTGTATTTTATATGTATCCCTTGAAAAGGGGTGGAGAGCAGTCTGGGATTTCTCGTTAAGAGTTTATGGTTGCTTCAAGCATGCTGATGAATTCCTCGGCTTGCTCGATCCCCTTTTCCCAGAATTCCTCCGTTCCAATGTCAAAGCCCAGTTGGGTCGCCAGCTCACAAGGCGATTCGCTTGAACCTGAAGCCAATAGCTTCTTCAACTTCGGTACAAACCCTTTGCCTTCCTCTTTGTAAAGCCTGTAGAGCGCGAAGACGAAGAGCTGGGCGAATACATATGGGTAATTGTAGAAGCGGTAGTTCGCGATGTAGTAGTGAGGTTTCATGGTCCACTCCCATTTCATGACATCGAGCCATTCAACTTCGTCGCCATAGATTCTGTCCCTTGCACTCGTCCATAGCTTGGCAACGGTCTCTCCATCTAGCAGTTTTTTCTGCTTGATATTGTTGTACATGGTTTTTTCGAAGAAGACTCGTGCAGATACTTGGAACGCTGCCATTCCGAATTCATCTAACACGTTTGAGAGGATTGCCTGCCTCTCTTCTTTCGTTTTAGCTTCTGATAGTAGTCGCTCTGTCAAGAGAAGCTCCGCGAAGATGCTTCCTGTTTCAGCGATACAGCTTCCGATCTCGCAGTTGCTGGGTTTCTGTGCGCGTGATACAAGGTAAGCATGCACGGCATGACCGAGTTCATGCGCTTGGGTGTATACATCTCCCATCCTTCCGTTGAAGCTCTGCAGGATGTAAGCACTTTTCCCTGAGAGCCAGGAAGCGCAGAAGGCGCCTGACTCCTTTCCCTTTCTTACTCCGCCATCAATGTGGCGTTTCTCATACATTTCCGTGACCCAACCTGCCATCTCCTCGTCGAAATCATGACAAGCCTTCACGATCTCCACTTTAGATTTGTTCCATGAGTAAACCATTTCTGGTGCATTTGGTAGTGGTGCAACGACATCAAAATTTGCGAGTTTCTCGAGCCCCATCAGTTTTGCTTTCAATCTGAGGTATCTCTGATAGTGATGGACATTTTTTTCAATTGTTTTCATCAAACTATCAATGGTCTTCTGATCAACATCGTTGGCGATCAAGCTCTGAGTCATTGGGGTTGGATACTTTCTCAGCTCACAAGTCTGCATATGGTCTTCACAGACGGCGCGGATTGCACTTGCCCATATGATTTCATCCTTTCCAAGGGTTTCGTAGACTATTTGATTGGCTCGCCTCCGAAGGTCTCGGTCTGGACTCTGATAGAAGCCGATTATCTTTCCGTATGGAAAGGTCTTCATCTCTCCGTCAATCTCGATGTCAAATGTTCTCGTTGAGAGCCAATCGCTCTGGAGTTTTTCCCAGGCCTCGATTCCATTCCTATCTTTCGTGATGATCAATCGTTCTTCGGTCTCTGAGAGGAGATGTGGTATTCTTCTTCGTTTCCTCTCGAGGAAATGTCTATACTCCGCTAAGACTGGGTCTGTGATCAGTGAGGATTTTTT
>JAGLZJ010000183.1 GCA_023131555.1 Candidatus Bathyarchaeota archaeon
TTGAAGTTCTTGTATACATTGTTCCTTCGATTAGTACGGTCTTAACGTGTGTGGCAGTGGCGTTTGGAGGCTATCCGGCCTACAGACTGTACATAGCACGAAAGGCTGATGCTGGAAGGTTTACGAAAAAGCACAGGTTTCTAGATGCATCTCATAAGCTTCTGCGAAATCGCCTCTACATCAACGCGTTATATGATAAAGTCGCCTACTCCACATTGTTTCTTTCACAGAAATTACGCAACAGCTTAGAACATGACATAGACGCGTCCAACTACTTCGTTGCAGGGTTCTTCAGAAGGCTGTCCGAGACCATATACAAGTATCTAGAGCTCAGGGGCATAGACGCGTTAAACTACTTTTTGGCTAGCCTTTTCACATCTTTTTCTCGACGTTTCAGAAAGATCCAAACAGGAGTGTTGTCTTATAATATGCTACTGGCTTTTATTGGAGCCACGCTATTAGTGGTTCTGCTGTTCCTGTTTGGAGGGTATATTCTCTAGGAGAAGGCAACTTGTTCCCTAATGCTCCTCTGTTGGCAGTTATTCTGCCCGTAATTTCAGCGGTCCTTCTTTTTGCTTTTGGAAAGCGTGTTGACAAGTATGTCTGTTGGTTAGCGTCAATAGTGGCTTCATTATCTGTTTTAATGATTCTCTCTATGGGTATAGATGTTATTGAACGAGGTTCTATACAAGTTGCATATGCATGGATCAATGCGCCATCAATCAGTCTTACTTTTGGTTTTGTGGTTGACGGGATCAGCTTTCCTATTGGATTAATCGTTGCTCTCGTTAGTGCGCTCTCATGTTTCTACTCGATCAACTACATGAAGGGTGAAGATTGGCAAGCAGGCTACTATGCAAATCTGTTGCTTTTCATGGCCGGCATGATCGGAGTGGTACTATCCGCAAACCTTCTGCAATTCTATCTCTTCTGGGAGTTAATGCTAATCCCATCCTATTTCTTGATAGTTTTTTGGGGGAAGTCAAAAAAGAGGTTTGCCATCGGGTTCAAGTACTTTGTATTCACACATGTCGGATCGCTTTGTATGCTCCTTGGAATACTATCCATCTATGCATTTACTGGCACCTTCAACCTTGTCGGATTGCCTTTTTTGGTTGCCTATGTGCCTCTAACCAGCATGCTTCCAGTGTTTATACTGTTGTTGATTGGATTTAATGTGAAAATGGCGATCTTTCCAGTTCACACGTGGTTGCCTGATGCACATGCTGAGGCTCCAGCGCCGATAAGCGCCATGCTGTCTGGCGTTATGATCAAATGTGGAGCCTACGCCTTCGCAAGGGTTCTTCTTTCTGGTTTTGGGCAAACAGTAGTGCAGACATCAGATGCCTTGGCGATTCTTGGGGTAATCACCATGATTTACGGTGGACTGATGGCTCTTGCGCAAACCGACATCAAACGGTTACTGGCGTACTCTAGCATTAGCCAGATGGGCTACATATTCTTCGGACTCGGGGTCGGCTCATCGCTCGGGGCTACCGGCGCTCTCTTTCATATAACTAGTCACGCCATCTGCAAAGCCCTTCTTTTCATGTGCGCTGGCGTAATCATACACCAAACTGGAACTCGCAACATCAAGAAGCTGGGAGGCTTGGCTGCGAAAATGCCGATAACATGCATCGCGTCGTTGATAGGCGCCTTGTCCCTTGCGGGAACCCCGCCTCTGAACGGTTTTTGGAGTGAATGGATCATTTTTTCAGGTGGAATGGTCTCTGGAAAGATCCTCATCACCACCGTCGCGGTGATCAGCACTGTAATCACAGCTGGATACTACCTGTGGTTCATATGGAGAGTATTCTTCGGACCTACCCCCAAAGAATTAGAGAATACAAAAGAAGCATCCCGACTATTGTATATCCCAATAGTTGTATTGGCAGCGATCGCTTTCATCTTAGGGATCTGGCCTGATCTCATATTACAGTTTGTAGGATAGAGTTGATATATCCCTGCACGTCCAGCATTGCTTGTGCAGCGTTCGAAGCCACAGTGATAAACGGTCCTGGGTAAATCCCGATTATTATGCAGAGAGCTGCGAGAATGAAGGTCGGAATGAGCATAATTGCTGGCGCCCTTCTTGCTTTTTCGGACACTGCTGTAGTCTCTTCAAACCAGATCATGCGAATAGCGCGAAGGTAGTAGA
>JAGLZJ010000184.1 GCA_023131555.1 Candidatus Bathyarchaeota archaeon
GGAGAAGTCATCAAGCTAGGTGCAGGAGTGACAAGAGTAAACATCGGTGACTCTGTATCTGCGGAAACCCACATATACGATGGCACATGCAACCTCTGCCAGACAGGTCGCATGCACATCTGCAGGAACCTCAAGATTTTAGGAGTCGACAGGGATGGATGCTTCGCAGAGTACATCGCTCTGCCAGAGCGGAATACCTGGAAGAACGCTCCAGACCTCCCTCCAGAAGTCGCCTCAATCCAAGAACCTCTAGGTAACGCGGTTCAAGCTGCCCTCCCAAAAAATAACGTTGAGGATATAGCGGGTAAAACAGTAGCTGTGATGGGATGCGGCCCCATTGGATTGATGGCGATAGCGGTGCTCCAGAAGCTAGGTGCATCCAGAGTCTTTGCGACTGCAGGTGGATTGAACAAAGTGCGAATGGCACTTGCCCATAAGATGGGAGCAGACCTCGTGCTCAGCGCCAAGAAAGAAGGCGACAATCTGTCCCAGATCATAATGGACGAGACTGATGGGGAAGGAGTTGACGTCGTCTTAGAGATGTCTGGTGCCCCGGCAGCACTGCGCCAGAGCTTCAAGATCCTGACGAGTGGAGGCAGAGTCTCCCTCTTAGGAATCTACGATTCCCCAGTTACACTAAACCTCAATGAAGCTATCATCTTCAAAGCCGCCCACATTTACGGCATCTCTGGAAGACGCATCTACCAGACATGGCATCAGGTGAAAGGTCTACTTTCAGACCCAGCTTTCCAGAGTAAAATCGCATCCATAATCACGCATCGACTAGCCATGAGCAAGATTGAAGATGGCATCATGCTGATTGCGTCAAAGAAAGCTGCAAAGGTTATCCTAGAACCAGAGTAGCTAGGCGATAAAAGTTAAGAGAATGTAGCCTTGATTAAGAGTGCAGAAAATCATGTGAGGTCTCAAGATTGAAGGCAAAACGCCACCCAACAAAGTATCTGGGAGAAGAATACCGAAGACTAGTTAGCGAAAACTTGAACTGGGAGCTGAAGGAACTTCAGACAGCGAATGAACCCGTCTGCAAGGTAGACGGCCGGCAAGTGATCCTGCTATGTGCTAATAACTATCTTAGCCTCTCCACGCACCCAAAAGTCGTCAACGCAATGCTGGAGGCGACCAAGAAATTTGGGGCAGGCGCAGGAAGCGACCGTTCCATTTCAGGAAACATGACTGTTCATGAAGAGCTGGACAGGCGTCTAGCCAGATTCAAGAAGGCCCCCGCCTCCCTAACGTATCAGACAGGGTTCATGGCCAACGAAGGACTATTGCCACAGCTCTGTGGGAGAGGGGACCTCTTCGTCTCCGACGAACTTAACCATGGCTCTATCATCGATGGAGTTCGATTGACAAAAGCGGATCGCGCAATCTTCAAGCATAAAGATGTTGAAGACTTGGCTCGAGTCATGGACGAAGCGGCAAAACATGAACCATCGTACAAGCAAATATGGATCTTAACAGACGGCGTGTTCAGCATGGACGGCGATCTGGCTCCCTTATCGGATATTGCCAAGTTGGCAGAGGAATCTGGAGCAGGAGTGTACGTAGACGATGCTCACGGAGAAGGAGTACTGGGAGACGGAGGTCGGGGAATAGTCAGCCACTTCAACCTACGAAGAGATCAAGTCCATGTTGAGATGGGAACCTTCTCCAAAGCTTTCGGCGTGATCGGAGGACACATTACCGGTGGCGAAGACCTGAGGAACTTCGCCTACAACAAATCGAGAAGCTGGTTGCTCAGCGGAGGCGTTCCCCCCGGCGTCGCGGCTGCCTGCACAGCAGCAATCGATGTCTTGGAGACAGAGCCGCAACATGTGAAACAAGTCTGGAAAAACCGCGAATACTTCCTGAAGGCAATGCAGGATCTCGGCTTCGACACCGGGAACAGTGAAACCCCTATAGTTCCAATAATGTGCGGCGGAAGCAAAAAAGCCAAGGAGCTCGCAGACTTCATCTGGCAAAAAGGCATCTTCGCACTTCCAATAGTCTTCCCGATGGTTGCAAGAGACAAAGCCAGAATTCGAGCACAGCTATGCACTAAGCACACCGAGGAGCAGTTGGACAGCGCCATTCATGCCTTTGAGGAAGGAGGAAAGAAGCTAGACCTAAT
>JAGLZJ010000185.1 GCA_023131555.1 Candidatus Bathyarchaeota archaeon
CTGACGAGTACTCACCTTCAAAGCCTTAAGATGGATTATGCAAAATATGCGAGACCAGCCTTCAACGCTATGGAATATAAAAGCCCCTAAGAGAGACCTGCCATATGCCTCGGAGGCCCATCCGCAAGACTTGGAGGTTGCCAAACGGCGGTTAAGGACCAGCAGTCAAAACCTGGTCTTCGTAAAAAACGGGAAGGTGCTTTTCGAAACAGGGCATGAAGGACTCGGCGGCTTCGTCGAAGCTATGAAACAGCTAGGCATAGAACTCCGTCGCTCATCCGTGGCAGACACTGTCTTAGGAAAGGCAGCCGCGCTCCTCAGCGTATACTCCCAAGTGACTGCTGCCTATGCAGTCACCATGAGTAGAGACGCCTCAGCGACATTGAAGACCCATGGCATTCACTGTGAGTTCGAAGAAGCTGTGCCTGCAATACTCAATCCAGCAAAGACCGAAAGATGCTTCTTCGAGAAGCTTGTTGGCGATATCTCCAGCCCCAAGGAAGCCTACGTATTAATTACTGAAGCATGTGAGCGCCTAGCAGTCGAACATACATAGATGATCTGAATGCGTGCAGAGATCGAAGTTCAGGGGATTATTCAAGGAGTAGGTTTTCGCCCCTTTGTCTATCGAACAGCCACTTCAAACAGGCTTTCTGGATATGTGAGAAATAGGGGAGATGCATCAGTTGAGATTGTAGTTGAGGGGCGCAGAGAGCGAATAGATCAGTTTCTCCAGGATCTGGAAGCTAAGAAACCCCCACTTTCATCTATCCACCTCATTTCTACGAAATTCAACGAGAAAGGCGAGGGTCTAACAGGATTCAGAGTAGTTGAGAGTTCAAGCAGGAGGAAGCTTGCGGGTTCTGCTGTCCCTCCGGATGTTGGCATCTGCGATGAATGCTCAAGCGAACTCCGCAATAAAGAAGACCCTCGACACAACTACTTCTTCATCACCTGCACGAACTGCGGACCCAGATACACAGTGATTCGGCGGCTTCCTTACGATCGGGAGAACACTACAATGGATAAATTCCAGCTGTGTGAAGCCTGCAGAAACGATTACCGTAATGTTAAGGATCGCAGATTTCACGCTCAGACCGTTGCATGCTCAAACTGCGGACCTGAAGCCTACCTGACCGACAGTAGTGGTCAATCTCTGAAACGCAAGAACCCTATCCGTGAAGCTGGACGTTTGCTTAAGGAAGGCTTCATTGTTGCCATGAAAGGCTACGGAGGCTTCCATCTCGCAGCTTCCGCCATCCGCGATGAACCAGTGGAACGACTCAGAGAGTCGAAATTCAGGGCCCAGAAACCCTTCGCTGTCATGGGACGAGATCCGGATACTGTGCGAACCTTCGCCGAAGTAAGCCCCAAGGAAGCCTCAATCCTATCCTCTCACGCGAAACCAATAGTCCTCCTAAACAAGAGAGCGGACTGCTGCCTGTCCAAGCTTGTCGCCCCCGGTCTGCATAACGTAGGCGTGATGCTACCATACACGGGGCTGCACCAGATGCTGTTTGATGACGTAGAAGTCCCAGCCTTCGTGATGACTAGCGCAAACCCTTCAAATGAACCAATCTACTTCGAAGACGCTGTAGCCCTTGAGAAGCTAGCGACTTCAGTGGATTACTTCCTCCTTCACAACAGGGTGATCGCCCAGAGGTGCGATGATTCCGTCCTTAGACTCCATAACTCACGCGTAAGCTTCATCCGTCGATCGCGAGGATACACTCCCGCCCCCATTCTTCTCAACCATGAGACGGACATGTGCGCCCTAGGCGTCGGGGCAAAGGAAAATGTCACAGCCTGCATCCTCTGGCGGAACAAAGCCTTCCTCTCCCAATTCATAGGAGACGTTGACAACCTTGAAACATACCGCTACCTGAAGAGCACAATCCAGCACCTGCTGAGGTTAACCAACACAAAAATTGAAGCTGTAGCCTGCGACCTGCATCCTCAATACGCTACTGGACGAATCGCTCAAGAATTCTCGGAGGCATCAAACTGCCGACTTCAACGAGTTCAACACCACCACGCTCACATGCTTTCTCTAATGGGAGAACGCGGGCTAGACGAAATCATCGGTATCGTCTGCGATGGCTATGGCTACGGTTCAGACGGAAAACC
>JAGLZJ010000186.1 GCA_023131555.1 Candidatus Bathyarchaeota archaeon
ACCTATTCTCCGAAAGTTTTGGACTTCAATAACCGGCAGCAGAAAAATGATCCCGCATTTTGGGAAACCCAGCAAGGACGACGTGATTTTCGTCAAGGATCTTGTCGAAGCTGGAAAAGTAACACCTGTAATAGATAGGATTTACCCGTTGAAGGAAGTTGCAGAAGCTCATAGGTATATGGAAAAAGGACATGCAAGAGGAAAAATAATAGTAACTATGTAAGACGCGCGCTTCAACGGTACGGAAACCGCTTTAAGCTGAAAGGATTGAGTGCCCAAGATTGACGATGTGAAATCAAAGCGTCCTTCCACAAGTCATAAAAGCTGTGAGTAGAAGGCGCCTATTGTTCATGAAGATAGTGTGTGCCTCAGATGAGTGACAAAGCCAGAATCAGAAAGCTCATAGAAGACGCAGAATTCGACATAAAGGCAGATGATCGCCAGAAAGCAACCGAAAAACTATTCCCAGCATTAGAAATGGCGAAACAGATACACAGCAAAGAATTGTTAAAAGTAATCTTCCAGAAACTTAGCGAGATCGGCTATTTCTTCCTTAAGCCCCAATCAATTGAACTCAGTCCATTGGAAACAGATGGACTTATTCTGGATATTGGAGGTGGAGGCGAGGGGATTATTGGTAAGCTAAATGGCAGGCAAGTAGTTGCCATTGATGTAAGCGAGAAAGAGTTGGAGGAAACCCAGAATGAAGCTTTGAAGGTGGTAATGGATGCAACGGATCTGAAGTTTCTACCGAATTCCTTCGACGTTTGCACTTCGTTTTTCGCTTTCATGTACATCCCGAAGAAGAAACACTTGAAGGTTTTTGAGGAAGCCTACCGCGTACTCAGAAACAAGGGGAGATTTTTGATCTGGGATGTCAGAATTCCGAAATTAGACGAACGTCATAACAAGTTTGTTGTACCTTTGAAACTTCAGCTGCCGAATGAAAAGGTAGAAACTGGATATGGTGTGAAGTTGCAAACACAGGACATTGAACATTTCAAGAAACTGGCACAAAAAACAAAATTTAAGATTACGCAAGAATGGAGCAAGGATGAAACCTTTCATTTACTGCTATGCAAAAACCGCGTTTGAAGTCGGGGAGACGCGTGCGCGTACTGACGCGTGCGATTAGAAAAACATGGAAGATACGCCAACTACTTGGATTTCACGGGTATGCACAGACCTCCTCTTAGGTGCAACCAGTGTTCAATATTTTGAACGCGGTGTTCAAAAGCTTTGTCTTAAGTATTGCGATTCACTTCTAATATTCGGAGGAAGAATCGAGTGACTTGGACCAGAAGCACCGTGTACCATTCCGGAATCGGAGTTTTGGCCGCGGTTCTAATAATCTCAGGAATATTGATGTCAGGAGTTCCGCTGCCCAGCGCTGAGATTGGAACCCTGATTGTTCTACTCACCGATGCCCCAGTGGACCTTGAACACCTGAATGTAACCATTGACAGCCTATCCGTCCTCAACGCCGCAGACGGCGATGAAAGTTGGACATCCCTCCCCTTTTCAAATGGGAAGGAGACGGTCTACTTCGATCTCCTTGCCCTGCAGAATGTGACAATGGAACTGTCTGCAACTGAAATACCCTCCGGGAACTACAGCAAGATTCGGATGACGATACAGACCGCCAACGCAACTTTCGTGGGTGGTGAGACTGCAGATCTGACCGTGCCTCCAGGACGCATTGACGTAATCATACGCTTCGAGATCAACTCTGACGAAGCTACACTTCTCCTGATTGACATGGAAGCAGACTGGGTCGCCATCAGCGCAAACAACCACTTAAGACCAATACTAAAAGCTTCAGTAGCACAGGAACCGGAAACCTAGCGGCGTGAACCAGTCAGCTATAGCAGAAGATCAAGCATACATGTAGCTACGGTGTCGATAAGACTAACATCCCGTGGACTACAACCGTTCCCCCTTTTGTCGATTACCATCCCTCAGAAAGGCTTGTCCCGCCATGTCTTTACTGTCTCAAACCATTGAATTGCCACAGCCAGCAAACCGAAAATCAGAGCGAACAGGCTGTAGAAACTGACCTCTCTGAACTGAGAGATGTAGAATAGAAGCAGTGTTGTCAACATCGTTGCATACAG
>JAGLZJ010000187.1 GCA_023131555.1 Candidatus Bathyarchaeota archaeon
CCCATTATGTTAGTGGTTTCGAACACGATGACTTGAACATGTGTCGGTTAATAATATCTCAGATGAAGCAAAAAAACAATGTTGAGTGCATTAGCACCCGCACGGTTGATGAGTTCAAGTCTTACCTGAACGAGACAGACATGATAATCGCCTCAAAAATGCATCCTGCGGTATTAGGTGTTTCTGGATATGTTCCTGTGCTATGTATTGCATACGATCATAAACAGACTAGTTTCTTTAAGCGATTAGGAATGGATTTTTGCACTCTTGAAATCCAAAAAGTTTCGTTCCAGACGCTTTCACTCATGATTAAATCCATATGGACCCAGCGTGATCAGTTGAAGGAGACTCTCAAGACAAAGATACCTGCTTGGCAGGATGACGTAAAGAGGGCTTTAAGGCGAGTTCTAGCACCTTATGCAGTAAAAATGCGTGATGAATCTTGCTAAGCGACGTCAGAGCATTCAATCAACTGCAGATGGCATATCGACGAGCTTACTGGAAAAATGACCGGTTGATGAGATATCGCGATTTAAAGCTCAGAGAAATCGTCAGGTATGCGTTCGACCACGTTCCTTTCTATCGTAGGAAGTTTCGAGATCTGGGAATTAACCCCACCGATATAATGAAAAAAGATGACCTAGAAAAGTTGCCAACCATCTGCAAGGATGAGATTCGAGCAGAACCTAGAGACTTAATTCTCTCAAATGAATATGTGACCAAGAATCTAAGAAGGCTCTCAACGAGTGGTTCGACAGGAAAACCACTTTTCCTGTATGTGAATGACTTTGAGAGCGAACTCAGAAAAGCGAAGCACTTAAGAGCTAACATAGGTTGCGGACAACGACCATGGCATAGATGGGTGAATATCACGGCACCTCATCACTTTGCAGAAATGTCAAAGTTTCAGAAGGCTGTGGGTCTATTTACACCAACTCCCGTTTCCGTTTTTGCAGATGTATCTACGCAGGTATCAATTATACGAAGATTACGACCAGACGTGTTAGATGGATATTCGAGCTCTCTCCTCTTGTTGGTGAAGAAACTAGAACGCGATTGTGTCAAAGACATTTCGCCACAGTTTGTTTTAGGAGGCTCTGAACTGATCGACCGGTATTCTCGTGAATATATTGAATCTGTTCTTGATGCTCGATTCTACGATCAGTACTCCACTGTCGAATTCGACAGAATCGCTTGTGAGTGTCCTAAACGTCTGGGGTATCACATCGAGGTAGACAACTTAATTTTAGAATTTCTAGATGAGAATAATGAAGAAGTCTCTAAGGGTGAACGTGGTCGAATAGTCTGTACCAGCCTCTTTAACTTCGCGATGCCTTTTATCAGGTACGAAGTTGGCGATATCGGCATCCCTTCGGGTGAACTGTGTACTTGTGGCAGAACCTTTCCTCTAATGAAGATGATTGAAGGTCGCAGGGATTCAATATTGGTTACGCCTGACGGTAAGCAACTCACTCCTAGAACCTTTACGATTGCTATGAGTATGTTCGAACATTATTCACTGATTGATCAATTTCAAGTGGTTCAGGAAAAGCTTGATCGATTCGTTTTCTGTATCAAACTTAAAGGTTACATTTCGTCCATTAAGGAAGACCTTTTCAAAGCGGAATTAGTGTCACATCTAGAGAATGTCTTTGGATTCTCTTCCAAGGAAATAACGTTTGAAGTCAGATTTGTTGACACTATTCAATTGAACGTAGGAGGGAAGCTTATGGCAGTAGTCTCCAAAGTTCGATCTACGCCAAACTAAAGTCTTTTAATAAACATTCAAGAGTCAGTTATCAAATTACGTTGTGGAGTTTGAGTATTGAGAAAAGGCGGCGTTAGAGTCGGGATAATTGGAGCCGGATACATAGCTCAGCAGAGCCATATCCCAGCATATTTGACTAATCCGCGGACTAGAGTTATTGGCGTAGCAGATCCCGATACGTCGAGATTAGATGAGATCAAGAAGAAGTTCAAAATCGATACACTTTTCGAGAACTACCTTGAACTTCTTGAGGCGGATCTAGATGCTGTGAGTATTTGTGTTCCTACTCGATACCACTCAGAAATAACGGTGGAATCA
>JAGLZJ010000188.1 GCA_023131555.1 Candidatus Bathyarchaeota archaeon
TTAACGCTATCATAAAAGGAATTTGGTGAATCCACACAGAACTAGCTCATGTGACAGGAAGCCTGTAAATCTTAATTGCATTTTCAGTCGTGACCCTCGAGAACTCATCCACGGAAAGTTCCTTTAACTCTGCCATTTTCCGAGCGGTGTAAACAAGGTTTGCTGGTTCGTTTCTTCGCCCTCGTACAGTTTGGGGGGACAGCCAAGGACTATCGGTTTCGATGAGGATTCGATGCAAGTCTATTGACTTAGCGGTCTGCTGTAACTTGCGAGAATTCGGAAAAGTGACGGGTCCAGCGAAGGAGAGAAAGCAGCCTAGTGTGATGAACTTGCTGGTCATTTTTGCAGACCCAGAATAACAGTGCATTATAAAATGAATGCGACTTCTGAACCTTGACAGCATCTCATAGACCTCTTGATGTGCTTCCCTGTTATGGATTACTGCAGGAAGGTTAAGTTGCTCGGAAAGTTTGAGTTGAGCCTCAAAGGCTCTCTTCTGCGCAGTTCTGGAAGAGAGGTTTCGATAGTAATCAAGACCTGTTTCGCCGATAGCGACAACTTTCTCGTTTCTTGAAAGCTCTTTGAGTTCCTTCAGCGTAGCTTCGTCACATTGCTCTGCGTTGTGCGGATGCACCCCGACTGTTGCATATAGTCCATTATTCCCTTCAGCAAGCTGAACTGCTCTCCTGCTGCTCTCGATGTCGAATCCAACGTTCACGATACATTTAACGCCGTTCGCCTTGGCTCGGTGAATTACCTTATTCCGATCTTTGTCAAAGGATGCCCATTGAAGATGGGCGTGGGTGTCTACAAGCAAAAGACAACGACTCCAGGTGCCAGTAGCGAAGTAAAATATACCTTCGACTGAAAAACGTTGAGGCTAATCCATGGTCAGTTGGTGAAAAACCTTAAATACCGTCTTAAATATCAAAAGAAGCTGCGGAGATGTTAAATGGCGAATTTAGAGTTGTCTATCGCGCCTATGCACCGAATAATCAAGAAAGCGAAAGCGGATAGAGTAAGCGAAAGCGCTGCCAAAGCGTTGGCTGAAGCCCTTGAAGAAATCGGGCTGAAAATTGCAGGAGAGGCCATCGAATACGCAATGCACGCGGGACGCAAAACGGTGAAAGCAGAAGACATCGAAATCGCCAAGAGAAAAGTAGTGGAGAAATAGCCACTTCTCTTTTTCTTCTATCCTTTTCTCAGCTTTTTATGCATAATCCTGCAGAAATCTTAATTGCTGAAATTACTAATCAACAAAAGATGTTACATGCAGATAGCTGAGTCGAAGATCACGAAGACGATTTTTACCAAGCTCGCGGAAGGAGAAGACTTGATTAAAGCAATAGAGGTGGCAGCTAAACAGAATAACATCAACGCTGGCATCTTCTTTCTGATAGGAACAGTGAAAGAAGCAGTCTTAGGATTTTACCAGAATGGAAAGTACATTCCCATTCACAAAGCAGGTCCACTGGAGATCGCTTCATGTACCGGAAATATCTCCATAAAAGAGAACGGTGAACTCGTTGTTCACGGTCACATCGTAGTCAGCAACAGCGAAGGTTCTGCCTATGGTGGTCATGTTATGGAAGGGTGCATAGTCGACGCAACCGTAGAACTCGCGTTACTTGCGGTTGAAAGTGGGAAACTCGAAAGGAAATTCGATGAAACAAAGAATCTATGGTTCTGGAATCCATAAAAGCATTTTTATCCCTGAATTTACGTACGCTTTGCTCTACAAGCGAATCGATCAAGCTCATTGTCTAAAAAACTACTTCTGACACGATGGCATCTGGCACGAATTTCTCCAACCTAGTTACCAGGGTCCCAGGATCAGTCTCGTCTCGAAGAAGCAGAAGATGGCTCTCACAATCTCTGCAGTCGGAGCTTCCGAATCCAAGAACAGGGACGGCACCCATCATCACGCGTTCAATAAACCGGTTTACCTTGCACTCTAACTTCTGTTCAGTTAAAATGGCAACTATTCCGTTTATCGTTACTTTAGAGTGAGAAAGAAGATAGTCGATGTGCCAATGTTTCTTCTTATCGGCCCTCAGATGCCTTAAGAGTCGGCGTGAAAGACTGG
>JAGLZJ010000189.1 GCA_023131555.1 Candidatus Bathyarchaeota archaeon
AAAGAGTTGTTGCAAGGTTGCAGATGCTTTGCCTAGTTCTTTTCCGAGAAACTTATCATTTCCAGAATCTTTTGTCTGCTCTTTAAGAACCTCTTATATTCAGTGAAGTTTTTGATCGCCCGGAGGAAGATGATTCTCCTCTTCTTGTCAACGCTGTAGACTATGTGCCACTGCACTCTTTTTGCTCGGAAGATCAGATTTCCATCTACGCTTTTCTCGAATTTGTGCAGTTCACTGAATTCAAGACTTGAGCAGTCGAGAACGTTTCGTATGATTGACTTGATTGTATCTGCATCTTTTACGTCTCTTCTGAAATGATTGGAGACAATCGCCTTCTTGAGGAAGGGTCTCACCTTCATGAATCGACTATTGCAGTTCATGCAGAAATCCTTCCGGTCAATGCAGGGGTTTCCAACCTCTATTTCCAATTCCATACGGTATAATGATGACTTTGATATTGCATATTAGTCATGCGAGAAAAATCGTGGAAATCACTTTAACGTGTGAAACTAGCTGATCCGGTTTGCCACGTACGCGCGCATGGACACGCATTGACTGTCCAGGAGTCTGTAGATGAGGAGGGAGCTTTTAAGTCGAGAATCCTAATGAAAGTGGGCTGAACACCGATGTTTCTTGAATTTAGCAGAATGGCTCTGGAGGAAGCCACGAGAGCAGGTGCATCTTACGTTGATGTAAGGATCGGAGAGATTCTTGACGAGAATCTGACGGTGAAAAACGGGGTTCCAGAAGAGGTCAACCTCCTGCAAACCAAAGGCTTCGGAGTCAGGGCGATGTTTAAGGGTTCTTGGGGATTTGCAGCTTCCGTAGACTTAGCTAAGGCGGAGGTTGCCAGAGTCGCCCGTCAAGCTGTAGCTATTGCCAAGGCTAGTGCACGACTTGAGAAGAGCCCTGCAGTTCTGACCAAGACTCCTCCGGGTGAAGCCGAGTATTCAACACCCATGAAGAAGAACCCCCTCGACATCTCCCTTGAAGAGAAAATGGAGACTCTGATTGCCGCCCAGAAAACCATCGCAGACCAGTCTCCGTTGATCAAAGTCTCCCAAGCTTTCTACAGGACAAAGCAAGAAAAGAAACTCTTCCTGAGTACAGAAGGTTCAGAACTCCATCAGCAGATCAACTGGTGTGGCGGAGGAATCATGGCACTAGCCATCAAGAACGGTGAAGTTCAACGTCGTTCTTATCCCAGTTCCTTCCGGGGAAACTTCGGAACAAGCGGCTTCGAGTTTTTCGAAGAACTGGATCTGAGCGGAAACGCGACGCAGGTTGGAAACGAAGTTGTGCAGCTTCTCTCAGCGAAGAAGTGCTCATCAAAAACCACTGATTTGATCATCACTGGTGACCAGCTTGCGCTTCAAATCCATGAGAGTTGCGGTCATCCGACTGAACTTGACCGCGCCCTAGGGATGGAGGCAGATTACGCAGGCACTAGCTTTCTTACGCCAGATAAACTGGGGACATTCAGGTATGGCACTGAGCACGTAAACATTGTTGCTGATGCAACAGTTCCAAAAGGACTAGGAACCTTTGGATATGACGATGAAGGAGTACCCGCCAAGAGAGTCTATCTTGTGAAGGAAGGGATCTTCGTAGGCTATCAGTCTTCAAGAGAAACATCCCACGCTCTCAGCATTGAAGAGAGCAGTGGTGGCATGCGGGCAGATTCGCCGATGGCGATCCCTCTCATACGAATGACAAACATCAACCTGCTCCCGGGAAGTTGGAAGGCTGAGGAGATCCTTGAAGATACAAATGATGGAATACTAATGCAAACGAACAGGTCATGGAGCATCGATGACCTGCGGCTGAATTTCCAGTTTGGCACCGAAGTAGGATGGCGCATCAAGAACGGAAGCAGGGAAGAGATGGTTAAGAACCCGACTTACACAGGAATTACGCCGGAATTCTGGGGATCTTGTGATGCGCTTAGCAGAGATGATTGGATGATGTGGGGTACTCCAAACTGTGGCAAAGGCGTCCCTGGACAAGTAATGTATGTTGGACATGGTTGTGGAACGGCTCGGATGAGAAACGTCAGAGTAGG
>JAGLZJ010000019.1 GCA_023131555.1 Candidatus Bathyarchaeota archaeon
CAGCAAAGGATTTTGACCTCTGCAACACCTCAGCTCTCGTCCTTTCTTCAGAAATCACAGAGCATAATGGTTCTCCCGCTTCGATTACCACGCCAGGGAGAGGAGTGTCTGCAACGAAAGGCCTTTGGAGTGCTGGAGCCGATGAACGGTGATGAGCGTATAATATCAGTCGAGTACAGAACTTCTGGATTGTACTTCGCTGAAATGACGGCAGGGTCTTCTGAATGCAAGCTTTCAGGTGAGCCTCGACGAGGTTGATTCCAAGTACACGTTCAACACATTCCAAGGTTCCTTGGAACCGCGGGTTCACTTCCAAGACATAAGGTTCAAGGTCTTCCGATAGCACTACGTCCACTCCGTTTGACCCAGTTAGATGGAAGCGTGATCCAATTTTCCCGACTATGTCCTCGCAAACACTCTTGACATGCCCATAGGATAGCCCAAGATCTGCAGGAACAACATTTCCACAGTAACCAAATTCTTCTTTTTGTCCAGCTTCTGAAAGACCATACAATTGCTCATTAATAGTCAGAACCTCCGTCGATTCTTGAGAGGCAATGAAGGAGATGCTGGCAGGCAGTCCGCTTATGAATTCTTGGATTAAAACACCGCCGTAGTCTCGGATTATCCTTTCGGAGGTTCCCCTGAGCCCTCTTTTGTCAGTCAGTTTTCTGATCCCTGATCCCCCAAAGCCTGTCGGCGGTTTCACCACAATCGGATAACGAAGATCTTTGGCAACTCGCTTTGCGTCTTCCACGCTCTGGACGAATTCCGTTTCAGGGTATGTGAGACCTAACCTTCTGAGTTCTTTGAAGAACTCAATCCTGTTCCGAACCTTCGAAATGATCGCAGGATTGTTGCCGATGATCGGAGTCTTACGATGAAGTTTGGCGAGAATATCATGTGAATCTTCCATTCCAGAAGCCAGCAAGCAACCGTCCAACTCATGCGCCTCCTGTAGCTTTTCCACGAGGGCGAGAATGGCATCTGGAGAGAAGCCGGTCCCCAGAATTCCACAGGATCTTCCAGCTTCCTGCTTCTGGATTGAGAGGCTTTCTTTGCAGACAGATCTCAGATCGATGTCGCCGAAGTAATCCGCACCAAAGACCGTGTATCCTGCACGATATGTGGACTTAGCAAGTGCTGAACAGTCCACTCCGACAACCAGAAGACTCTGAATCTGCTTATTGGGCCTCAATTCCTTCTTCGATCCATTGGCTTGAGCTTAGCAATACCCCCGTAGGCTTATTTCAATGTCGCAGGCTAATAGTATACACGTATAGTGAAGATGTGATAGCGCATTGCCAAAGTCAAATCTCAACCTCCCCGTGGGTAAGCAAAGAGGGAATCCAAGCTGAAGCCAAGCAAATTCAAATATCTTGATCATACAGCCGACATTTTCGTTGAAGCATACGGCAATACCCTTGAAACTGCTTTCGAAAACGCGGCTTTGGCAATGTTTGAATTGATGACTGACACTAAGATGGTTGCCCCAGAAGCTAAAGAAGCTATTGAAGTTGAAGGAAGCGACGAATTGGCGCTGTTGTACAATTGGCTGGAAGCCCTTCTTGTGAGATTCGAAGTTTCAAACATGCTTTATTCGAAATTCGAAATGGAACAGATAGTGAAGTCTCCAAAAGGCTTTCGGTTGAAAGCAACAATCCAAGGAGAGAAGTTTGATCCCCAGAGACATTCGCAGAAGACTGGGATAAAAGCCGTTACTTACCACGAGATGAAAATTGATATGAAACCTAAGAGGGTGATAGTAAAGTTCCTTCTAGACATCTGATTTGAAAAGCGGATGTCGCCTGCGCAGAGAGGACTATTGAGGTTTCGCTAAGATCATTACTGATCCTAAGATTATCAACACTAATCCACCTGTTGCGAAGAGTGCTTGAAACGTTAAACGCGGACTTGTAACAGTGTTGTAAACAAGCATTACACCTATTATTAGGATGAGGATGGCGAAGAGCTTCTCCGCAATTGTGAACCCTAATGGAATCTCCGTTGTTCGGCTCATGCTGAGACGCTTCTGTAATGAAGGTTACATATGGTTGACTTAGCGCTATTAAAATCTTCTTCAGATTAATCTGCTTCGAGTTTTGCAGGGAGATATTCGTCTACGATGTAAGTGAGTCCGTAGCGACTGAAGGCTTCCTGTTCAGCTTTTTTCCCGATTTTCATGAAGGTTTTGATTTCTCGCTGCCACAGCTTCTCTTTGTAGCGGGGATCTCTCTGCAATTCATGAAGGCGTTTCACATCTCTTTCTGTGAGTGGGATACTGGGCAATTTGTAGCTTTGAATGTCTGTTGCCCACACTCCGCTCCATTTAGCATCAGGTGTAGTCAAGTCGCGTATATGTGCAGCGTTGGCGGATCCTGAGATGATGACCATCGCAATGTGCATCCCCCAAGGGTCGCCGTCTGTCAAAATATAAACGGGCAATTCAAGCTCCTTATTGAGTCTACGTATGAAGTGACGTGTTGCGCGCGGAGCTTGTCCTGCTGTCAGTACAAGCAGGGCGTTGTGTTTCGTGTGCACGTTTTCTTCTATGAACCTCGTGAAGAGTCCGCCTTTCTCAATAGCAATGACTTTGTTTGCGCTAGTCTTGACAAACTCGCTGTAGGTTAGAGCTGGACCCACCATCAGTCCATCTGGATGTGACGTGAGATTCATCCTTCGCCCTTCGTAACCAGGTACAGTGTACTCTATTGTTAGATCACCAAACACGGCCGAGCGTTCTTCGGGAAAAATATTAAATTCCTCTCTTGCAGAGCCTGTGACAGTCTCCAAGTCGATTATTACGTTGTCTGATTCGGATTGATCTTTGAAGGACATTTCGTAGGCTTGGGCTGAGTAGTAGACATCACGGAGTGTGGATGTTTTCCTGTTAGTGGCAAGGTGATGAGCGAAGAACGCGGTCCAAACAAGCTGCGAAAGTGGGCGGATGTGACGGATATTTCGAGCGCTTCTTTTGACTCTTCTGTCTCCTAGTATGTATTGACGGAGCTTCGGGCTGTATATAATGTTCTCTATGGATCGACTTGGCATGGTGATCCAAGGGAACTCGTTCTGCGTCATTTGAGTATAGAGGGTTTCACCGAAGTCCACTAGCCTAGTGGCAGCCTCTTTCTTCTTCTCAATGGCTGAATAATCAGTCGTCTGTTTTTTTTCTGTCAACTTTTCTCACACTCAATAGCAGTTTCTCAATATCGGGTTCTTCTTCCCTCCCAGCTAATTCTGTTGTGAACTTGGCGATTTTAGGGAGGTACTTTGAGAATATGTTTAAACGCCGCTTTTCCTTTGCAACATGCTCTCGTTTAGAGAGAAAGCGTTTGAGTCGTCTGGCAACGTCTCGTATGCCATTGAGGACCTCCCTTTTGATCTCAGGTCTATCTGCTATGAACTCTTTTCCTACGGTCTTATACGGGATCTTAGTGCTACATATGTGAACTAGTACGGCAATAGGCATGTCTTGGGAAGCTTTGTATCGGCGCCAGTTGAAGCTTTTAACAACTCGAAACGAGACATCGCTGGCTTCATCATAGAGAAGTGGAATGCGGTTGGCAAAGCGATACAGAATGAAATCTCCTCTCTTCGGGATCTCTCCTCCATAGGCCATTGCAGTTTCCACTATGAATGGGTGGCCAGCATAGGTTGATGGTTTGCGCTGGCAGACCGCGGTGAATTCAGGCTTAAGCGCTTTCAGTATTCCAGCTTTGAGCAAATCTTCTCCCAACGGGGAAAGACAACTAGCGCTTGGAGGCCTGAAGTCTTCATATCGCTTCATCATGTGAACCAGTTTCACGATCTCTTGCGGATTCAGCTTCCTAGGGTTCTTTTTCGGAGATATATCTGCGAATTCAATGAATCGTTTGGCTATGTTCTCACTGATTCGGTGGAAGTGAGATTTCATGAAATCTAGCATGTTATTATGCGGTGTCACTCGAACAAGCCGTTTGACCTTTTCTACATCCACTCCATAAGGGTGAGGTAACGTTTCCTTTGGAGGAGAAGGCATCTTAGTGGTAACGCGTGTGAACTTGTATAGGCGTCCTTTGGGATCTACAAAAGTGATGTTTGCGTAAGGATTTACGAGGGCTGTCTGTTTGAAGTAATCCAGAATCTTTGGCATGGCGCGATAATAATCACCTTCCAAACTGAACTCGACTATTGTTCCATGCCATCGATCTCTATTCAGCAGAATTCTCCGCTCTAAGATTACTGGTTTGTTTCTCTGAATGTCGACCATTATGCGATACTTGTAGACCTTTGAGGAGGCCGTGCTTGAAATGATCTGTGCTGGTTTGTGAGTAGTTATCTGACCGTAGAGAACTGCCATCGTGCCGCCCAAGCCGAAAGTTCCCCTGGATTGCTTAAGTTTGTATTTCGACCCGAAGAGTACTTGGCCGAAAGCGGAGGGAATATGGCGCGAGGTGATTCCTGATCCGTTATCTTGAACCCTCAGCAAGTATGTTCCAGGCGTAGAGTCTTGTTCGTCCGATAAGCGAACGTAGATGTTGGGGGGTACAGCGAATGCTTCAGCAGCGTCAAGAGAGTTCTCAACGAGTTCCCTTATTGCGGCGAATATGGCGCGGGATGGATTTGTGAAACCAGCTATTTCGCGGTTTCGATAGAAGAAGTCTGCTGGGCTTATCTCTTCAAATGTTTGGCTTGCCATCCCGCTTCTCCAGACTTATGCGTTTCGAGTCGTATATGTTGTAGGATGCATAAATTATATTTTTTTAAGCATCGCTGCGCGCTGAGCGGTTTCGTAGGTTATAATGTTTCGTAGGGTCTCTTCCAGAGCTCAATTTTCTTCTTTTTTAACTCTCTTCTCTTGGCGTGAAGAAACCTGTAGACCGATGTGTGGAGTCTGCCTTTGATGAACATTACAGCCGCTTGCTTGGCGATTGAGGATTCTTCAATTGCTCCAATGATGCTTACTGTATGACCACTAACTGATACTTTAGTTTCGGTGAGTTCTTCAATGACTTTTCTGGTTTTACCTTTCGCGCCAATTATCCTTCCGCTTAATCGCTTAATGTCAGATTCAGATTTTCCCACGTAGTCTCGGAGATCAATGATCGTCAACACGGCTTCATCATCATATAGAAGCCTCTGAGCATTCTCCGGAGAGAACCCTCGTCCTATTGATAAAGCGACTTCCTTTGCTCGGAACAGCATAGATGGATCAGCGGCGGTAGTAGCTAGGCTCACTTGAACATCGCCACTATCGCTGTCAATATCTAATCTGACACCCAACTTCTTCTCAATTAGCCGTTTCGTTGACGCGTTAGGTCCGATGAGAACCGCTATTCGGTTCTTTGGGATTTTCACGAAAGTGCTAGGTTGCGTCATCTTCTACAATCGTCCGGTAGATTTCTTCAGGTGACAAAACTTCCACACCTAGCTTTTTGAAGTATCTATGGAGGTTCACCAAGTCACGCTTCAGAAACATACTCGCCATCGGGTGGGAGAGAAGCACTGATTGGGCCATGTCAAACAAGACTGGTTTATTCCTCCACATCATGACGTTGTATTCACTTAAGTCGCCATGTACAAGCTCCACTTTCGTATAGAGTCGCTTCACAAACTCTAAGAGCGCGTCGTAAACCAGGCGGGGTTTCTTAGGTGGATTGTCTTTCAGCTTCAAGGCAGGGTTCCCATTTTTCCCTATGAATTTCATGACCAGCACGTTTCCCTCCAAAGCGATGGGGCGTGGGACTCTTACTTTCGCTTTCAGGGCTAGGTGCAAGTTCTTGTATTCTTTCAACGCCCATGCATAAACAAGTGATCGCGTATCACGTTTCACATGAGTGAATCGAGGATCACCCTCGATGTATCGAAGTTTACCTTTCTTGAATTCAGACGCCACCGTCAAGTAAATCTTGATGGCTAGCTCGTTCCCATCCTTGTCTTTTCCCCAGTAGACTCTGGCTTCCTTTCCAGCCTTCACGGTGCCGTAGATTTCATCTATTACGCCTTTATTCAAGAAACGGTACACGATCATAAGGGTAGACTTGTCGAAGACCTCCTCCATCACTCTTCGTTCAGATGAGAAATCCTTACGTAGTAGCAACTGTTCGCGTTCATAACGCTGCTCTTTACGAGCGAGTCGCTTCATAGCTCTTTTCTTGGACAGTAGTCTTCCACTCCAAGATCTCATTTACATCTTGACGATCTGTGCGTGCAGAGCTGAACCGATTTCTAGAACTGCATCTGGATGTACTAAGCCTAGCTTAATGGCCTTCTTCACAATTCTTGATCCAACTATGTTCACGACGGTTGATTTTTTAATCAAATCGATGGCTTCTTCAGCGCTTACAAGTGGACCCTTGTAGAATTTCTCACTCACGTGAAAGGAAGCTTGACCGCTCTTTAGGGTTCTGCCCAAGAGTGCTGGTTCGCAGATTGCCAGTAGGACGGTTTTCCCTCGTTTCTGGAGACGTATGTATACATTCACAGGTTCTTCTCTTCTATGAGTTCAGACAGGTTTAGATGATGATCTTGCGCCGCAAGCCTCGCAGACTAAGAAGAAGAGGCGCTTCTCTTTTATGATTCTTGTGTCAGGACGCTTGCAGACAGGGCAGACGATGAATTGATCAACATATTTGTTCAGCAATCGTTCGAAGGTGTTCTGATCGAACTTCCCTTGAAATGTTGCCCGAGTTCCCTCAAACGAAGCAGCCGTCGCCATCTCATTTGTCAGGTACTTAAGTAAGTGGCGTGGTTCTCTGTTCAGGGCAACAGCAACTTCCTTGAAGTTGTTGATGATCGTCCGAACGCCGATTCGGAAAGCCCTCATTTGTGGAATCTCAAAGCGTTCTCCGCTCCCTTTCTCTTCTGGAAGCTGAGATTTCGCTCGTTTTAGCAGTTCTTCATAGCTCTTCAAGGGTACACAGCTCAATGAAATAGAATAAGCATCGACAGTTAAGTCTTTCACGTATACGGGCACGTATCTTTCGTACGCAATTGTCTTAAAACTTAAAAGAACAGTTCCAAGAACTCTATCTTTCATGGTTGGTTAAGTCTGTTGGCAGATACCTTCGTTCATCCCTATATCCCGAACTCTACGCTTGAGATTAAAAAATCTATGATGAGGGAGATCGGGATCAGAGACATCGATGAACTGTACGCAGACGTGCCAGAAGATCTCAAGCTCAAACGCAAGTTAGACCTGCCGTCCCCACTGTCGGAATATGAAGTCGAACGCAATGTGGAATCACTGCTGAACAAGAATAGAACAACCTATGATTTGCCGACCTTCTTGGGCGCAGGATGCTGGCCTCATTATGTGCCTGCAGTCGTCGAGAACATTATTGGTAGGACGGAGTTTCTTACGTCTTATACGCCTTATCAACCAGAGATCTCGCAGGGCCTTCTTCAGCTTCTCTTCGAATACCAAAGTATGATATGTGAATTGACAGGCATGGACGTTGCTAACAGCTCCTTGTATGATTGGGCGTCAGCACTAGGCGAAGCTGCACGAATGACGCAACGTTTGACTGGTCGACAGGAAATCTTGGTTCCTAAGATTATCCATCCAGATCGCCTTGCAACACTTCAATCATATATTCAGCCAGTAAACATGCACGTCCGCAATATCGAGTTTGATAGAACCACAGGTCAAATGAGTCTCGAAGATTTGGAAGCAAAGATTTCTGAGAAGACAGCGGCCGTGTACGTTGAAAATCCTTCTTACCTGGGTTTCACTGAAACCAACGTCAAAGAAATGGGAAGGATAGCCCATGAGCACGACGCCCGTTTCATCGTCGGGGTAGATCCAATTTCGCTAGGTGTACTTGAAGCACCTGGAGAATACGGAGCGGACATTGTGATAGGAGAAGGACAACCTCTGGGGAATTCAATGAACTTCGGTGGTCCACTGTTAGGAATTTTCGCTTGCCGAAGAGAACCCGCATTTATCCGCCAGATGCCAGGTCGGATAGTTGGCATGACGACAGTTCAAAACGGAACCAGAAGAGCATACTGCATGATACTCCAAACTCGGGAACAGCACATTCGAAGACATAGAGCGACATCGAATATCTGTAGTAACGAGACTCTTTGTGCTTTATCCGCGGCAGTCTACTTGGCACTGCTCGGACCTAATGGTCTGAAGGAGTTGGGAAACACGATTATCTCAAAGTCCAATTATGCTATGAAACGTTTGAATGAGATCGAAGGGGTGGAGAGTCCGGTTTTCAGTTCTTTTCACTTTAAAGAGTTCACGGTCAAGTTTGATGAAAAGCGGGTACGTGATGTCCACCGGAATCTGCTGAGACATAATGTCCTTGGAGGGAAGGATGTTTCAAAAGAGTTTCCGAAACTCGGTGAGATCGCTCTATACTGTGTGACTGAAATACACTCGAAAGAGAACATCGACCAATTGATAGACGCCGTGAATCACATCCTGACGGAGAGCTCGTAATGGGGTATCGCCAATCTTCTTGGATTGAACCCTGCATTTTCGAACTTGGACATAGAGGACGAAAAGGGCATGATCTGCCGAAAGCTGAGAGGTCCATAATAGAGGAGGTCGGTGAAGTTCAAGTTCCAAACAAGATTCAGCGCAGATCAGCGCTAGAACTACCTGAAATGTCAGAGGTTGAAGCAGTCCGTCACTTCACACGACTATCACAGATGAACTACAGCGTGGATCTAGGGCTTTACCCCCTTGGCAGCTGTACAATGAAATACAATCCGAAAATTAACGACAAGTTAGCTACTTCGTCCGCTCTGACTAAACTTCATCCATACCAAGACGAAGAGACAGTTCAAGGCATCCTTGAGATTCTGTACACGCTTGGAAGATGGCTGGCGGAGATAACAGGAACGTTCAAAGTTACCCTTCAACCAGCGGCAGGAGCCCAAGGCGAATTCCTAGGTGCATTAATAATGCGTGCTTACCACACAATCAACGGGAAGCAGAATAGTAAAACTGAGCTCATAATCCCTGACTCTGCTCACGGAACTAATCCTGCAAGCGCCACTATGGCAGGCTTCAAAGTCCTCGTTGTGCCCTCAGACAAAAACGGATCTATCAACGTTGAAGCTTTGAAAACTGTGGCTTCGAAACGAACAGCTGGGTTGATGCTTACTAACCCGAACACATTGGGCTTCTTCGAAGAGAACATTCGCGAAATCGCTGAAATAATCCATGAATACAACGGCTTGGTTTACTACGATGGAGCCAATCTGAACCCTATTCTGGGAAAAGTCAGACCAGGAGACATGGGGTTCGACATAGTACACATTAACATCCATAAAACATTCGGCACGCCTCATGGAGGAGGTGGACCAGGAGCGGGACCGATCGGAGTATCTGAAAAACTGGAAAAGTTTCTTCCAGTTCCTCGAATTGAATATGATGGAAAACGGTATTTTCTCTCCAGCAAGAAGCCTCACAGCGTCGGTAAGATCAGAAGCTTCTACGGCAACGTAGCAGTCCTTGTTCGAGCCTACTCCTATCTGCTGAGTCTAGGCGCTGAAGGACTAGTTGAGGCTGCAGAAGTCTCCACGCTGAATGCAAACTATCTCCTTAAAAAACTCGCAGAAATCGGAGTCTATGAAATTCCTTATGGTTCTGAACGACCGAGGAAACACGAATGCGTGTTGAGTGTGAAAAGCCTCTTTAGAAAAAGGGGAATCAGAGCCCTAGATATCTCGAAACGCCTCCTTGACGAGGGAATCCATGCGCCCACCATCTATTTTCCCACAATCATTGATGAAGCACTAATGATCGAACCGACAGAATCCTTTGAAAAGGAAGAACTTGACCGCTTCGTTGAAGCAATGCGCAGGATTGCTGAAGAGGCTGAAAAAAACCCTGAGAAAATTCGTACTGCCCCCCACAATACTTCTGTAGGACGCCTTGATGAAGCTAGAGCCTCGCACCCACAGACTCTAGTGCCCAGTTGGCGAGTGTTCAAGTCAAGGATCTGAGAGATCTTCTGCGCGTCAGAGATTAGATGAATATCCTGCATGTAATCAGAAAGCTTTTTTGGAGACCGACGAGAAAGCGAATTGAAGTCACATGAATGTTACAGTTCGTCTCTTCACGACGCTCAGGGAGATCTCAGGAAAGCGTAAGACAATAATGTCCTTCGACAACGATTCCGTCACTGTCATGTCAGTTCTAAGAAGACTTGCGCAGATTTTTGGGAAAGAATTCGAAGATTACCTTTTTGACGAAGAAGGCATTGTGCGGGGACATCTTTCAATACTTATCAATGGAAAAGGCGTTGGTCGCTTTGAAGAGTTAGAAACCGAGTTGAATGAAGGAGATCAAGTTGCAATCGTTCCTCCGGTAGGAGGAGGCTAGGTTAATCACTCCGCGACGTCAAAGTTCATTGTCGTCCTAATCAAGCTACGCTCTATTCGACGGATGGATCTCATATACTCTCGAATCCTCTTATGAGCGGTGTTTGGGGAGATCCGTTGGAACGTAATCTCATCTTTCGGTTTTGCTTGTCCAAGTCTGGAAATGCTTGGGACTGTGACCACTGCGATTTTCGGATAGCCACCTGTCGTCTGTGCGTCACGCATCATCAGAATCGGCTTGCCGCTTTCAGGAATCTGAAC
>JAGLZJ010000190.1 GCA_023131555.1 Candidatus Bathyarchaeota archaeon
AGCTGTGCTTCGCGGGAGAGGCATACTGCAATAGCGACAGATTGGAGTTCACCTCCACTCAGTTGAGCGACATTGCGGTCCAGCAGCTCTTTCACTGCAAGGGGTTGCAGGATTTCACTCTGATAGGCGCTTGCTTGGTAAGCTTCCCCCCTGACGCCCTTCAGCAGTTCTTCAACGGTGCCTTCGTATTCCTGGGAGATGTACTGGGGCTTGTAGCTGACCTCCAATTCGTTGTCTGAGGCGTTGGCTTCGTCGTCAGGCTTCTCAATTCCCGCGAGGAGCTTCACGAAGGTGGTTTTCCCGATGCCGTTCGCTCCCAGTATTCCAACAACCTCTCCTCTCTTGACTTCTCCAGATTCAATCTTCAGTGAGAAACCTTCGAAGGACTTCTTCATTTCAGTCCAGCTGAGCACGGATTCACCCCCAGCCCAACTCACCGCAGGAGGTTTGACGTGGAAGATTATCGGTTCCTTTCTGAACCTGAGGTTTTCGTCGGGAATGAACCCCTCTAAGTAAATGTTGATGCCGACTCTCACTCCGTGGACATGGGAGATGACTCCGTAAACTCCGGGGTCACCGTATAATACGCAGATCTGGTCTGAAAGGTAGTCGATGACTGCCAGGTCATGTTCAACAACGACCACCATCTTGTTCTCTTCTTTCAACTCACGGATTACCCTGGCAACCTGGATGCGTTGGTGAACGTCCAGGAAACTTGAGGGCTCATCGAACAGATACATGTCTGCGTCTTTGCACAAGGTTGCTGCAATAGCCACCCGCTGCAGCTCTCCTCCACTCAAAACGTTTAATGCGCGAGTCCAGACGTTTCTGAGCTGCAGCTGATCAGCCAATTCATCAATTTTCCCACGTTCATCAACCCTCCCAAGCAGATCCTGGACTTCACCTGAGACCAGCTGAGGAATCTTGTCCACGTATTGCGGTTTGTAGGCGACCTTCAGGTTATCCTGGCTCAGTCTAAGGAAGTAATCCTGCAGGGTTGAGCCTCTATAATGCCTAACTATCGCTTTCCACTCAGGGGGGTTATCATACTCTCCTAGATTGGGTCTGATCTCTCCGGACAGCACCTTGATAGCTGTGGTTTTTCCAATGCCGTTCTGGCCGAGTAAACCGAGTACTAAGCCTGGAGACGGAATCGGAAGACGGAAGAGCTTGAAGGTGTTTGGGCCGAATCGATGGCTGGATTCCTCGTCAAGCTCGTCCGGCAGATTCACGATGGATATGGCGTGGAAAGGGCACTTCTTAATGCAGATTCCACATCCCGCGCACAGCGACTCAATGATCTTCGGCTTCTCTTCTTCAAACACTATCGCTTCGATTCTGCTTCGGACTACAGGGCAGAAACGATAGCATTCCCTACTGCATCGTTTTGACCTGCACCGTTCGACGTCCAGCACCGCTATTCGAGTCATATTCTCTAACCTGAATGACAGTTCTCAATGTGAAGCTCTGAAAACTAATAAGAATTACCTGTATGGAACCCCTTGCCTTTGCTTCTGCGTGGATCTTGGGATGGAAACAGCTAATAGTTCTTGAACCTTTCTCCTATGGGATGATGTGAGGCGACGGCGAGGAGCCGATGGCTGTGACACGCTAAGCTTTCTGACCATCACACTCCTCTTCAGCAAGGTTTCTCAATGTTGGTTTGAATCCGTTGCGAATCGTCAAAGCTTCATCGAAGAATGTTCGTGCTGCCGCCAAGATAGTTAGAGATGGCAGGTTGGTCGTGTACCCCACAGACACTGTTTACGGATTAGGGTGCGACCCTTTCAACATGGATGCTGTAAAACGGGTTATCCAGGTGAAGGGTAGAAGCGAGAAACCGCTTCCGATTCTGTGCAGTGATCAAACTAGCGTTGAGCGGGTTGCAGAGCTCTCTGAGAGAGAACGCTCCATAGGAAAGCGGTTTTGGCCAGGTCCATTAACTCTGGTTCTCCGCAAAACGGCTGAGCTTCCAAGTGCAGTTACTTTTAACCTGCCTACTGTTGGAGTGAGGATACCTGACAATGATGTTGCCCTACAGCTAATACGTCTCTG
>JAGLZJ010000191.1 GCA_023131555.1 Candidatus Bathyarchaeota archaeon
GTACTTAGCTCACAGCTGGGACGTACACGATCAAGGTTCTCCGGTGCCAAACTTCTTCTACAATGCAACCTTCATGATTCTGACAGAAAATTTTCAGTTCGAAAACTGGCCCATCGCCAACTCCACAGGCACAGTCAACTATGGCGGTGGAGGCGGCAAGTATCTCTATGGTGAAACAGCCCTCCCAGTTGGCCGCCAAGGATTCTTGCTAGTATCATACTTGTCAGGAAACGAGGTAGGTATGTCGATCATGCCGTGGGGCGTTGGCACCCTTTCTGTCCCAGTTCTCTTCGGTGAGAGGTCTTCCAGCGAAGTCTGGACCGCGTCCGATCTCCGCCAGGTTACAGTAGACTTGGTTGCATACCATGCGAAGATTACGTGCTGGAGCCTGCAAGGCTATGAGATATGGAAATCGCCAGTCTGAAGGTGAAGCGAAATGATGCGTACAATCGAAGTCTCCATCGTCATCGTGATCCTGACGACCGCCTTTATTGCATCAACCTTCTTCGGCACCTTCTCACCTCAGGATATCTCTCCCCTGAACCTTCGACAACTTGCCCTCACTACGCTTCAAATCGTAGACTCAGATAAATCTCTGAGCGAAACCGCCTTCAAGGCCCCTCAAGACTCAGCTTGGACAGAACTGCAGATTGCCCTTACAGCCAGTTTGCCTCCAAACATCGACTACAACCTGACCGTGTATGACATCGTCAGAAACCAGGATACGATAACCTACAGAAGATTTCATTCAATCACGAGCTCTGCTTCCGGTCTTGCAGGAAGCTCGAAGGCAGCCACATACCTTGTTACAACCACCAACTCAACATTTGCCACGATTAAGCAGAAAATCCATAAAACACTGTATGTCCTCAACTGCAGTGACGCAAATGGGTGGTGGATTACCGGGTACACAGGACAGAGCTTGGCAGCAGACGTGATCGACTTACTCTCACCGTACTTTAACACGACTGTAACCGTTCAGAACACTGCTGATCTCGAAAATCTTCTAGATGGCAATGAGATTTCTGGTCTTCCGTTTGAAAGCGTCTCTAATGCAGTTGTGATCAACACGTTCGGCGAATCGGTGCCGATTCCGTCAACGTATGCTGATCAGTACCCGCGGGGCTCCTACGCTGAGTACTGCTACGAGCTCGGTAAAAGAGTCAACCAACACGACTGGATCTGGGTAAGCATAGTGGGATACCCCTTCTACTATGTCAGTAACACGGCGGAACTGGCTGACAGCCACAACAGCTGGGGGATCTATGGGATGAAGGACGTTGGGCCTGCAGGCCTTAACAGTTTTCTCAGAGGCTTGGACGTTGAACATTACCCATCGTATGGCTATGATGATTCATATATCACGCAAGACGTAAACCTCGTCTACTTCTCGGATGAAGCTTACTACTACTCAAACTACTACGGAATCTACCCAGCACACTATCAAACAGCTACGCGTGCGCTGCCCTCCTCAATTCAAGCCACCTACCACACAACCGCTGTCTCAGAAGTATTCAATTTGAAAGGCGGATGTTATGGAGCAGCAACCTTTGAACACGAAGGAACAGGAGCTCTCACAGCCATAGGTTTGACGAGAACCCCTGACATAAGAGTCACCGCCCTCGCCACGCTCATTCATCACAAACCTGTCCTCTACAAGACGGAGTTCACTCAGATGACAGGCGAAAGATCGACTCAACGTCTTCTGGTGCTGCAGCTCAGTCAGCAAGGAGGAGGCTAGAAACGAAGAAGTTGACAGATAAAAGGGGGCAATTCTCCATAATCGCAGCAGTGCTTGTGGCAACCGTGCTGATTGGAGCATTGTTCACGACCTATTCAATAGTGAGAAACAGCCCAATCCAAGGACGACCTCAAATCCTCGGATCAACTGAAGAAATGAATATCGCAGCAAGCCGCGTCCTCGAATTCATCGTAGGGTACTACGGCTCAATTCTAGAGGTAACCGGCAACTTCACATACGCCCAGAATCTTGCTCACAACTATCTGCTGAGTGGGCTCGAAAACATTGCTTACACACATCCTGACTGGAATCC
>JAGLZJ010000192.1 GCA_023131555.1 Candidatus Bathyarchaeota archaeon
TGATTCTGCTGATGTGTCTGCTACCTTTAGTGTATAGTGTAGCTGTGGTGAGAGCTGACTACTATTACTTTTTTCTAGTCGTAACTGTGGAACCAGAGTTTCCAACTTCGCAGGATCACGTTAACGTTACTGTGAGCTTTGAAGTTGCATCTATCAGCTATTACGTGAATTTCAGCACACTAACCTATGTTGAACACAATTTTTCACTCACAATTGACATATATGTTCCGCCACTGGCATTTCCCACAATTGGGTTTGAAGAAGAGACATACGTTCTGGGAGAGCTATCAACAGGCTTATACAGCTTCAATGTAGCGATTCAGGTGTGGGAGATAGATGGAGGTTCTTTACTGGAATCAACTTCGTATTCCAGAACATTTATCGTGCAATGGAACCCAGCGGATGTGAACTTAGATTTCGAAGTAAACATATTTGATGCTGTCTTATTCTGCGATGCCTATGGATCTACGTCCACAGAGCCCAACTGGAATCCGCACTGTGACTTAGTGGAACCCTTTGGAATTATAGATATGCTGGATGTAGTGTTGATGGCGGATAGCTACGGAGAAGAGTATCACGGACCCTAAGTGTGCAGACTTTTCTACAGTAGCGGTTAAGGTTGAATCTGTTTTCTTTTCTGTTCAAGGTCTTTCTGCATTTTGGCACATCTTTCATACCATAGCTTCTTGTATTGCTGGTGTGAGATTACTCTTTTTTTCAGGTCTGCTATTGTATGGATTCCTGCTACTCTGCACCAGTTAACACAGATTTCGTATGCTTCCCAGTCTAACTCTTCATCTTCCCATAACACTTGAACTTTGGGAAACCTATGCAACAACGCTGCAAAAGCTCTAGTATGACCATCAACAAAGACAATTCTGTCTCCAAGTTTCTTAACAGGGATAGGCTCCATCAAACTTGGCTTTGAAGCAAAATTCTTCATAACACTATTCAATTTTCTTGAACTAATATACAGCTGAGAAGGTTGAATCTTATTTAACTCCATCAAGAAGATCTCAGTCATCATCCCAAGCCCCTTCTCAAATGCTCTCTAGGCTCTTCCCCTATGTTTTATGACTTGTGGAAGCCTTAGAGGAAGTAGGCTTCGAGTTAACCTGCTGAATCTAAGTGCAGACTTTGCTCTTTCCTTCGATAGACCATTGCTACTAAGAGTGTGCCCAGCATGAAGAAGATCTGTTAACTGTTAAATATAGAAAAAGAAATCAAAGAAGCGGTGATGTTCTATGTCATTGGAAGAGAATAAGGCGATTCTTCATAGGTTTATTGATGCCTATAATAATCGTAACATGGATGTGTTTGATGATTTGGTGGCACCAGATGTTATTGACCACACTCATCAACAGCAAGGTCGGGAAGAATTCAAGAAACTATTTACAATGGCTTTCGTAGGTTTTCCCGATTGGTATGAAGCAATTGAAGATATGATTTGTGAAGGGGAAAAGGTGTGGGTTCGTGTTAAAGCTACAGGAACTCACAAAGGCGATTGGAGTCTTTTCGGAGTTCCATTACCTGCGACAGGTAACAAGATAACAATGAGGATGGTTTTCTTCTTTCGCATCGTTAATGGTAAAATTGTAGAAGCAGGGTCACTTGATGACCAATTAGATTTCTTCAATAAACTAGGCTTTATTGAATACACAGAAAAAGGAAAACAACTCTTTCCAGAAGATGCCAAGTAACTGCCTTAGCCAATTTTCAGCAATCCAATGTGAAAGAAAGTTCTAGTCAAGAATCACGAAAGAGGAAACTACGTTACTCAACAAAGAACTTGAGCCCAATTTCATAGATTTTTTAATCAGGGGCTTAGATATCTTCTTTCTTGTGCCCGTATGGCTCGTGTAGATAAGATCCTATGTTTCCTTGGCTTACATAAATGGAGTAAAAAACAGGGAATCTTTTCATCTGCATCTCATGTAGTTGATTATTCAGCTTACTGCAAGAGATGCGGTAAGACTAAAAGATGGTATAAATAGGCAATAAAATCGAACAAATGCTAGGTCGCTTCGAGTTAACCTGCTTAATC
>JAGLZJ010000193.1 GCA_023131555.1 Candidatus Bathyarchaeota archaeon
GCGCATAATGCACTCAAAGGTGGTAACATTCACGAAGTTACAGCTTCTCATGGCTTCCACCGTCTTGACGATTTGATCGATGGTGGGGCTAAATGAGACTAAGCTTCCGCTTCCCTTAAGAGCTGCATTGGCATGGGGAACAACAAGCCATGGTGTGGCTAGGTCAAGTATGACTGCGTCAACATCGGTTTCGTCAATACCCAGCGTTATATCCTTCTGCTTCACATCAACGAATCTTTCAAGTTGAGCTTTTCTCAGATTTTTTAGAGCAATTCTCTGAAAATCAGATCGAATATCATAGCTGTAAACGCATCCATCTGGTCTAACGTAAGATGCAAGTGCAGTCGTCAGTGCGCCTGCCCCTGTGCCAGCTTCTACAATCTTGCTACCTGGACCAATCCCGCTGAACATTACCATCAAAGCGACATCTTTTGGGTATGTGATCTGTGATTTTCTCTGAGCTTTGTAGATGAAATCCGGCAACAGTGGTTTCAGAGCCACGAACTCTACTCCTAGACTGCTTATCAAGGTGGTCCCATATTCTTCACCAATGACATCATCGAACTCAACGAAACCTTTGTGAGTGTGAAATTTCGCACTCTTTTCAACTCTAACAAGATACGAACGTCTATTGTCGAGAAAGAGTAGCACAAAGCTACCTTCCCGAATGCTTTCACAGTCAGGCATGATATCTCCTTCTATGTAAGCCCTTTTAAGGGTTTAAGAGAGTAGTGGTGCCCATTTTGGGCATTTTTTCTCTAAGCAAAGACATATAAACGACATTGTTGCTGTTGAATTGCTCAGTTGGAACAAAAGAATGCCTGAATTCGGGTACTCTATCATAGATCTTGATTCTGAAAAAACAGTGAAAGCGAGTGGAAGAGAGCTGAGAATCCATTTTAAGCATGCAAGAGAGGTCTGCAATACAATAAGAGGGATGCGTCTGGATCAAGCAAAGAGATACTTGAATCAGGTAATGATGAAGAAGCGCCCGGTTCCGTTCCGTCGATTCATTAAGAAAGCTGGCCATCGACGTGGTATGCAGAAAGCCATGGTGGGAAAGTATCCGGTGAAAGCAGCCAAAAGCGTACTGAACTTACTAGTGAGTGCGGAAGGAAACGCGGAATTCAAGGGTCTAGATGTTGACCGCCTTCGCATACTGCACTCGTCAGCTTACCCCGGAATTAAAATGAAACGGGCAATTCCAAGGGCTTTCGGTCGTTCAAGCCCTAAAGTCAGAACTCTTACACATGTTGAAATCATCTTAGAGGAAAAAGAGGAGACAACAGAGGAAGCCGGCTAATGTCAGTTGTGAAGCACTTCATTGGGGAATCAATCAAAAAGGTGCAGATCAATGAATTCCTACAACGGGAGCTGGAGCGCGCTGGATACGGAGGCGTGGACCTCACAAAGACTCCACTGGGAACACACATAGTCGTGTACGCCATGCGCCCTGGAGTGGTTATTGGCAGAGGTGGAGAGGCCATAAGAGACCTGGCTCAAGTTTTGGAGAAAAACTTCGGGCTCCCGAACCCTCAGATTTCAGTTGCTGAAATGGAGGTTCCGGAACTCAATGCTCACGTGATCGCCTCACGAATTGCTTCTGCCCTACGTAGGGGAATCCACTATAGAAGAGCCGGCTATTGGGCCCTAAATAACGTGACAGGCGCTGGGGCAATGGGCGTTGAGATAATCATCAGCGGAAAACTAAGAGGCAGGAGAGCAAAATACGAAAAATTCCGCGCTGGATACCTCCCAAAAAGCGGAAACCCAGCCTTGGAAAACACAAGACGGGCCGAACTGAATGTTCAACTGAAACAAGGCATCTTCGGCGTACGCGTACGGATCGTACCACCAGATGCTAAATTTCCCGACAAGGTAACAATCCTCGAACCCGAATCAACCGAGCAATCTGAGGAAGCGAAGGGTACTGTGGAAGGCGGTGAACTGGCGGTTGAGGAAGCGAAGGGTGCTGTGGAAGGCGGTGAACCGGCGGTTGAGGAAGCGAAGGGTGCTGTGGAAGGCGGTGA
>JAGLZJ010000194.1 GCA_023131555.1 Candidatus Bathyarchaeota archaeon
TGTATGAGGAGTCTTCACTGGCCAAAAAGAGGGCAACACTGGCCACTTCATCAACCGTGCATACTCTTCCCAAAGGGTATCCCTTCGCTACCTTCGCAATCCACTGAGCAATCTCTTCTTCGGTACGGTCTCCTTCAGAGTTCTCTATTCTTACGAACCCTGGGCAGATTGCATTACACCTGATTCTTGGAGCAAAGTCGACAGCGATAGTTCTCGTCAGCGCATTAATCGCAGCCTTTGTAACCGGATACACGCTGAAGTTCTTCAAGACTTTGAAAGCTGCACATGAAGAGATGTTGACAATAGTCCCTCCACCACTCTTTAGAATCAAAGGAATCCCGTACTTGGCAAACCTGAAGTACCCATTTAGATTGACTTCGATCGTGCGATGCCAGTCTTCCTCTGAAATTTCAGCCACATTCTTCGCGATGTCGCCTTCATATGAAGCAGCACAATTGACCAGGCAGTGTAGTCCGCCAAACCTCTGCTGGGCGCATTGAACGGCTCTCCTGACCGCCTCAGCCTTCGAGACATCAGCTCTTACGAAGTATCCTTGACCTCCGCTATCCACAATTTTGTCAGCTGTTTTCTGCCCCATATCCTCTCGAACATCGACAACCACAACCTTAGCCCCCTCCGAAGCAAGCTTGAAGGCGATAGCGCTCCCAATAGAAGCCCCTCCGCTCTTGTAGCCGAGGGCAGCTCCAGTGACCAGCGCTACCTTGTTCCGTAACTTCATATAGACGCCGACAAAAGAATGGGTTGCTTCGAAGATATATCTTCTAAGCGTTTCTTGCGCGCGCGTATGCACTTATAAGATTGCAGTAGAGGATAAAATATCAAGTAGAGATGAAGGCAAGATTATGCGGATTGTCACAGATCCAAGAAAATGCAATGGCTGCAGAGTTTGCGAGATAATTTGTTCTACAAGATCTGGCGGGATCAATCCTAAAAAGGCTAGAATAAGGGTCATAAGTCTGTTTCCAGAACCTGCGGTCAACAATCCAATAGTGTGCCGTCAATGCTACGATGCCCCATGCCAAAAAATCTGTCCAACTAAAGCTATCATAAGGCATGATCGAACAAGGGCATACGTAATCAAGAAGGATGATTGTATAGGATGCTTCAAATGCGTTGATGCCTGCCCCTTTGGGGCGATATTCATACATCCTGAGATATCAACTCCACTCCTTTGTGATCTTTGTGGAGGCAGTCCGCTATGCGTAGCGTATTGTCGACTTGAAGCCTTGAAAATTGTTCCCGACCATCGCGTTGCTAGGGAGAAGAGACTAGCTACAACGCGAGGGCTGAGACTTAAGAAGTGAGTTCTGATGAGGAGAAGAAAATACTCGCCAAGAATCCTTAGAGTGAATCTGTCGAAAAGGAAATTTTCAAAGGGAAAGATCAGCCCCAGTTTTGTAGGAAAATACATTGGAGGTCGAGGGTTTGGTGCAAGAATTCTATACGATGAGATTAAGGCAGATGTAGCCCCTCTAAGCACAGACAACAAGCTCATTTTTGCCACCGGTCCACTTGCAGGAACTACTATACCCGGCTCATCAAGGACAGCGCTTGTATCTAAGTCTCCGCTCACAGGAGGCTATGGTGATAGCGACGTAGGCGGAAATTTTGGACCCGAGTTGAGATCTGCCGGCTACGACTGCGTAATTTTAGAAAAGCGAGCCAAAAACCCACAGTATTTGGTTCTGGACGATGATACACATGAGCTTCGAGAAGCTTCTCATATTTGGGGCGAAACCACCAGAGAGACACAAAACATAATCAAAGAGGAACTGGGTGATGACACCTTCAACGTGGCGGCAATCGGACCAGCTGGTGAAAGACTCGTAAAATTCGCCATTATAGATGCTGACGATAGACAGGCTGGTCGCTGTGGATTAGGTGCTGTCATGGGATCTAAGAACCTGAAGGCAGTAGCGATAAGAGGAACTGGTGACATTCCAATTGTTGATGCAGATGCATTTCACAAAACTGCCGAGGAGTGTCATGCTATTCTTAAAAAC
>JAGLZJ010000195.1 GCA_023131555.1 Candidatus Bathyarchaeota archaeon
ACTTGGCTTTCCCGAGTTCGGAGAAGTATTCCAGAGCGACCGACCTGCCGGAATCCGCCAAGGGTGGAAAGCCTAACGTCGCCTACCTCATTCGTAAGAGGTCGGAAGATGCGTTCACCTACTGTTCGCAGCATCCTCTCACGTTCTTTACTCTCTGAGTGAAGGTAGTGGCGCATGTGTGAGATTATCTTAGAAGGAATGGCGGAGCTTCTGAGGATTCTGGGACGCCACTTTGTCTTTTGTATGATCTCCTCTAATACCGCTCCGTTCTTTCCGATAACTAAACCGGGTTTCTTTGCGTCAATTATGACCTCGCCCAGGCTAGGGTCGAAGTTGATGCTTGTAATCTCAGCTTCCTTGGAGACCTTCTCTTTGATTATTCTCATCGCTTCTGGTTCAGGTAACCTGACAGAAGGATCAGATCTGATGACTATTCTCTTGCGGATCGAGGCAACGATCTCTGAGATGATTGAGCTTTGACTGATCAGAACCTCAGGTTTCTTCACATAGATAGCTAGCGCTGGTCCTTCAAACTCGATTCTCGTGACTTCAGCCTGCTTGGGGATCTGTTGCAGAACAGTCTGGCTTACTTCAATTTTCTCCTTGTCGGTACCAGTCACAATTTTCTCCTCGACTAGGAGACGGTCTTCGTCAAGCCCCCCTTCTCATCGCTGCTGAGTTCTCGGTATCCATTCTGGTCGATGACTGCGACGTCGAAGTTTCCTCCAGTCGCTGTGTTTCTTTTCATAGCTGCCTGAATAGCGTGGACTACCACCGGCAGCATCTCTTGGATGGGTACCCCTTCTTTATACCTGTCTTCTAGAACACCATAGGCTACGGGGGAACCTGAACCGGTGGCAACGCACTTCTCCTCGGTTAGGCTGCCCAGTGGATCAAGGGAGAAAACATGGGGACCTGTGCGATCAATTCCCCCGATAAGGATCTGGGCGATTAGCGGGGCATATCTAGAGGAGAATAGAAGATTGGCAATGAGTCGAGATGCGGCTTTCACAGGGATGGGTCTGCCAAAGTTCATCTTATACAGTCTAGCATAGACAACTAGCATATCGACGAGTCGCTGCGCGTCTGCGACGCTGCCTGATATGGTCATTGCAACGTGATCGTCTATTTGGTAAATTTTCTTTCCATGCTTGTGTGCGATGAAGCTGCCCATTGTCACACGAGTATCCGAAGACAGTACAACGCCATCGCTGCATACAATGCCTGCCGTAGTTGTACCTTTGAAGATCAGATGATTTGATGTTTCAGACATATCCGAGTCCCCTGAAAACTAAAACAGTATTTGGTCTTCCTAAGGAAGTCGGTCGATCTATACTAAACCGACTGATTTAAAAAGATTTCGTGATCATTACTAGCGATGGAAACCATCACGTATGGTCAGACAGTGACACCCCTGATGATGAAGCTCCATGAAATGCAGCTTCCCCGAGAAGTAATTGTAGGCAAGGGCATCTTAGGATCAATAGTGTCAATCTGCACGAAACTCGGATTCTCCGAAAATGTAATTGTGGTCACTGGACCGAAAACACACCACGTAGCAGGGCGCCATGTCATGGATCTGCTTGAAGACGCTGCAATCCAAGTTGAAGCAGCTTGTGTGTCCGCGGCTTCTTTGCAGGAAGTGAATAACGTGGTGGCTGAAATAAGGAGAAGCCGCCCCCAGGTCGTTATCGGTGTTGGAGGGGGCACAAAAATAGACGTGGCAAAACTCAGTGCAGCAAGAGAGGACGTACCCTTCTTAAGCGTACCTACAACTGCTTCTCATGATGGCATCGCTAGCCCAATGGCATCCATCAAAGGATCGGACATGCCCTATTCTGTGAAAGCTCACACCCCAATGGCCATCATTGCGGACACCGAGATCATCAGAACCGCAGACAAACGGTTTACTGCTAGCGGTTGCGGAGACGTTCTGGCCAAGTTCACAGCCGTTCGCGATTGGCGTCTTGCCCACAAAGCAGAGAACGAATACTATGGAGAATATGCGGC
>JAGLZJ010000196.1 GCA_023131555.1 Candidatus Bathyarchaeota archaeon
GATAATCTATCCAAAGGTGCGTTTGGCTGAAGGAGAAAAAGACATCACGGTTCTCAAAGTAGTCGTAGATGGCATCGAAAGAGGTTCAAAAGCCTGCTTCATATTCACCATTTTAGATGCTTACGACGAAAGCCGAGGGATAACATCAATGGCTAGAACTACAAGTTTTCCAGCTGCAATCGTAGCACGAATGCTTGGACGAGGCGACATATCTAGAAAAGGTCTTGCTTTCCCAGCAAAGATCCTTAGAGGAAGACTGCTTCGGAAGCTCTTAGAAGAACTCTCAAAGCGAGGTGTCAATATCTCGGAGACTCGTAGATCTTAGACTACAAAAAACCTTAGACGTCAGGTTTTCTTGTGCTTATGTAAACACTTAAGTATTTCAGTTACACATTACACAATACAAGTTACAGGAAGGTGATGAAACATGGCTGAAAATATCAATACAGATGAAGAGGCGTGCTGCTGTCCAGACCTGGAAGGAGAGGGAGAGAGAAAGACGAAGTGTGTGGTAAAGGTGCATTGTTCTGAAGGCGAAGATGCAGATAAAGTGAAAGAAAAGGTTCTGCTGAGGCTAGGCAGAGAGCTTGGAGGGCGATGCAACGTTGTGATGACTAGGCTGAACGACGATGACCTGAAGCGAATTGACGGTCTTGTCGAAGTAGAGCTATTCAAGAGTCGATCTGAGGCCGTTGCCTTCTTCATCAAGGAAGGCATCCAAGCAAGGAAAGATCTCTTCGAGAGTGTCATGTCAACAGTTGAGAAGATCAAAGAGCTGAAAGAGCAGGCGAAGAAGAACCTTAAAACGGAATAGCAAGGACCTAAACTGGAGCCTGTGACAGTGGAAGTTGCTAACGTCACCTTTTCCGATCGCATTCCTACAGGGTATGAACCAGTTGACGATCTCCTTTTCGGCGGGATACCCGAGAGACATGCTGCTGTCCTGACTTCCCCCGCCAATGATGAAAGGAACCTCCTGATTCGGAGGTTCTTGGAAACGGGAATCAAAGCGGGGCAAATCACCTTTCTCGTTTCTACAGGGGCATTTAACACAAAGACGCTTACAGCAAGAACACAGATGAACTTCTACCATTTCATCTGCAATCCTATCGCCGATGTCATCACGAAAAGTCATCCGAACACGTTTAAACTGAGAGGCATCGAGAACCTGTTAGATCTCAATATCGCATTGAATTCCGCTTTGCGCAAACTGAATTCCACAGTCAAGAAACCGAGGAGATGCTGCATCCAAATCGTCTCGGATGTTCTCCTACATCATAAAGCCGTCCAAACAAGAAGATGGCTAACGAGGCTTCTCCCAGAACTTAGAGCAAAAGGCTTCACCATTCTGGCAGTGATGGATCTCGGGATGCATTCTTTTCAAGAGAGCCGGGCTGTCCTAGACCTCTTTGAAGGAGAAATCAGTATATATGAGGAGCCAGGGTCGAAGGGTAAAGGGAGATTTCTAGCGATTAAGAGAATGACTGGAAAAGAATACTTAGAGACTGAGATGCCACTCAGTCATGACCGTGCATAGTTAACGAACTGTTCGCGCGAAATGCTCTGCGTGAGCTTTCATTTTAGTGACCGTACTCCTCTTGAATTCGTTCACTCAGACCTGGACTCGGGAGAAGAGGTATGTGGCGACAGCGACAATCAACGCCATGAAGCCAAACAGCACTCCTAGGCTGATCAGCCACCCGAATGGTCCTAACATGGGGGTTCCTGCTCCGAGCAGGCACCACCGCAACAGCTCAACGCCGTAGAACATTGGGTCACATAACATGGCAACTTGAAGAGGGAGAGGCACAACGTCTATTGGGAAGAATACGCCTGAAAGCATGAATAACGGCCAGATCACGAATGTTGACAGAAGCTGGAACGCATGGAAATCATTGAGCGTTGACCCGATGGCCACGCCGAGTCCGACTAATCCGGCGGCGATGAGCAACATCACGCCTAATGCTGCAACGGCGCCCACGATCAGAGCAGGAGT
>JAGLZJ010000197.1 GCA_023131555.1 Candidatus Bathyarchaeota archaeon
TTCACTAAGGGAGCTCCTGAAGTAGTCCTTGGAGCATCCACAGCTTTCCTTCAGAACAGCAAGTCAACGAAGCTTGACAAGAGAACGCGCAACAAGATTCTTAAGGCGAACTCGTTGATGGCGAGTGACGCCCTGAGGGTTCTCGGAGTGTCATTTAAGAAATTAGACGGTTTCGAAATCGAAGACTTTAAAGAACTCAGCCAGGTTGACAGGATCAACAAAGAGGCTGAGAGCGACCAGGTCTTCGTCGGGCTCGTAGGGATGATTGATCCTCCCAGAGACGAAGCCAGAGAAGCCAACCGAATGTGCCAGCAAGCCGGCATCAAGACCGTGATGATAACCGGTGATCATAAACTTACAGCTGTAGCTGTAGCGAAAGAAATCGGCCTTGTTGGAGAAGATTCTTCAGCGAAGGTTCTGACAGGAAGCGAACTAAGCGCTCTTAGTGATTCCCAATTTGAGGAAATCGTTAAAGACGTGCGTGTCTACGCGAGAGTTGCCCCTGAAGACAAACTCCGCATTGTGAAAGCCTTGAAGAAGAAAGGCGAAATCGTCGCCATGACAGGCGACGGGGTCAACGACGCTCCGGCACTGAAGCAGGCAGACATCGGTATAGCAATGGGCATCACTGGAACTGACGTGACAAAAGAAGCGGCAGACATGGTGCTCGCAGACGACAACTTTGCTACGATCGTAGGCGCTGTAGAAGGAGGGCGCGGAATATATGACAACATTCGGAAATTCTCTTTCTTCCTAATGCGGTCAAACTTCGACGAACTTGCGCTTATCGCAACCTTTGCCTTGCTGGGCTTGGAGCTGCCCCTCACTGCAGGAATGATACTGTGGCTAAACCTGGTCACCGACGGGGGTCCCGCAATCGCTCTTACGATGGACCCTCCGGAAGAAGACATTATGAAGAGGCCTCCGAGAAACCCGAAGGAGGGAATACTTCATGGAAGATTAGCCTCCATAATCGCCACGTTCATAGCTCAATTTCTATTAACAGGCGGACTCTTTGTCTGGCAGTATTACCTATTACCCGGACCTTTGACACCACTCAAGCTGGCTCAAGCAAGAACCATGGCTTTCACAAGGGCTACCCTACAAGAATTGTTTGTTGTTTGGAATTGCCGCTCTGAGAGGCACAACGCATTCAAGGTTGGGTTTCTATCGAACAAATTTCTGTTGATAGCTGTCCTGGGATCCGCCGTCTTAACCATCCTAGTGCCCTTCTTCGGACTCTTTGGCACAGTAGTGATGGACGACCCACTCGAATGGATTCTCGTTGTGGTTGCCGCCATGTCAGGTCTGCTTATTCTACCTGAGGTCTTCTATAATAGGAAAATCTTCAGATGGAGGTAATCCCTGCAATCTTCATGCCTTCCCACAACAAGTACTCTCCTGTACACGTGGTCTTTAATCAAAACCGAAGAACAGGAAGCTTCCTAGGCGCTTAGTGGAAAAGCTTTAGAGACCGCGTTTTCATTATTTTTTTTACCTTCGGAGCTTAAGACGATTCTTGAATGCTGAACCTGATAATGTCTTCAGTGTGTTTGTGAAGCCTGTTCGCCGGCTGGTTGAGGAGAGAGGATTCCAGACCCCCACAAGACCTCAGAAGGAGGCCATACCGAAGATCCTGAAGGGCATTAACATTCTGCTCATTTCACCAACGGCAACGGGTAAAACTGAATCCGCAATCCTACCGATCATGAATATGCTTATCCAATCGGAAGCGAGGACTCGCCACGGAATCAAGGTTCTGTACATCACGCCATTGAGGGCTCTTAACCGCGATCTACTGGGGCGTCTGCAGTGGTGGTGCAATCGCCTCGACATCAAGTTAGCTGTTCGCCATGGAGATACTGATTCAAAGGAGAGAGTGCGACAATCGCGAAGCCCTCCTGACATTCTGATAACCACACCTGAAACTCTACAAGCCGTACTGACCGGGTGGATACTTAGACAACACCTTA
>JAGLZJ010000198.1 GCA_023131555.1 Candidatus Bathyarchaeota archaeon
CATAGATAAATGCGGACGCAAACTACGGATAAGCCGGGAACTTGGTGAACACGAGGTTTAATATACTGCAAGAAAGGAGAAAATCATATGGTTTCTCATGGGATGAAGGTAATTGACTTTCACGCTCATTTTCCGACTGCACAATGGGTGAAGTGGGTCTCCTCGTGGAGAGAGAGGCTGGCGGAGAGATATGGAGCGGAGAATGCTAAGCTTCTCATCGAGCAGTCGATGCGTGACAAGGAGAAAATGCGTAAGCTTTGGGGCTTTGCTGCTCCTGAATCTGAGATTCATTCGGACGAGGAACAGGCAGGCAGGTGGATTGAAGACCTAGATCTCAAAGGAGTAGAAAGAGCGAATTTTGTTACTGGGGGTGGAAACGACAATCTGTCCTCGATTGTGAAATTGTATCCTGACAGGTTTTCAGGATTTGCCCATCATAACATTTTTTCAGAAGACGCGCCATTAGAGCTTAAACGAGCAGTCGAGAAGCTGGGACTGAGAGGGTACAAAGTGATTGCGTCTTCTCAGACTAAGCCTATTGACGATAAATCGATTTACCCCGTCTGGGAAATGGTAGAGACGCTGAAAATTCCTGTGATCATTCATTTCGGTGTCCTCGGGGGGGGAGGAGGAGCATCTTACGACGTGAGGAACATGAACCCGCTCACGCTATGGGACGTTTCGAAAATGTTCCCAAGAATTCCCTTTGTCATCCCCCATTTCGGTGCAGGTTACCTCAGAGAGCTCCTTCTGCTTTGTTGGTCAAGTCCCAACATATACGTAGATACTTCGGGGTCGAATCGCTGGGTACAGTGGATGCCGTTCGAAATCAACTTAGAAGGGCTCTTTAGGAAAGCAATCGAGACTATTGGCCCGGACCGTTTAATCTTCGGAAGCGACTCAAGCTATTTTCCCAGAGGCTTCAGTGCTCAATATCTCAAGGAACAGCTGGGAGCTTGCAGAGCAATCGGACTTGAAAACGAGAGCATTGAGAAGATCTTTCACAAGAACGCCGCGAAGCTACTGAAACTAAGCAGCTAACATGACGCTTGGGATCAAGTGGGGAGGTGGTCATCACTCTGTTTTCGTCGTTTGATGGCTCCTCGGATAAAGGCAATCTGCCCCACGTGGTGGAAAATCTCAGACAGATATAGCAATAGACCATATTGCCGCTTTCTTCTGCCTCCCCAGAGCGGAATTTCGGCTTCCAGTTCTGCTGGTGTCAGCTTTGCAAGACCGTTCAGAAGCTGGCGCCTTCCCATTTCCAGGTCTTTCAGTACTCTGTCTAAGGAGTAGGATCTGTTGTCAACGTAGTCTTTAGGCCAGTTCTCTGGTCTATACTCTGGGGCGCCCTTCAGGATCCTGTGAATTCCTACGTTCCACTGTTGCGATAGATGCAGGAGTATCCACCTTATTGAGTTGGTCTCCTTCAGGGGCTGCCAGTCAATCTCCTCTGTAGACAGGTCTTTCATGGTCAGATCAAATCTCTCGAAGGCGATTTCAGCGAACTTTGTGACTAAATTCGTGCTCTCAGACATGAAAATCCCTTCATAAGTAACTGGTTCAAGCTGTCTTCTGCGAATATAAATGCTTGCAGGTTGGTTTAATGGAATTATCGGCAGCGAGAAACCATGCTTCTGAGAGCTCAGCACAAGAGAAGCATAATAGACTAGTTCCAAACTGATTATAGGTAGCTGACAGCTCGAACCAAAACTTCATGAAACAAAAGGGTTTGCCATGAAATCAGACGTCTTACCAGCTGAATTCGCAATTTCAAAGAAGATATCCATCGATTACCTCAACAACGCAACCAATCTGAAAAAAGTGTTCCCAAGGCACTTCAGGGAGGCAAGCCTTCGAAGATTCAGCGTAGATCGTGAGAGACTGGTAGACAGGCTGCTTAATTACAACAGAAGGATAGGTTCTCCTAGACCAGTGATTGAGAATATAGAAGCGCTCTCACAGGCTGACA
>JAGLZJ010000199.1 GCA_023131555.1 Candidatus Bathyarchaeota archaeon
GCATCCATCCATGTCAGCTGAGGTCCATGACATAACAATCCGTCGCTGTCAACGCGGATTCCGTTGATTGTGCCTTTTTGATGGTGGTTTATTATTGACTGCAGGGTTGCCCAAAGTCTCTGCTTGATGAACTCAAAGTCATATGTGTAATTGAGGTACTGAAAAACAGAGTTGAGGTACCAGAGTGTTGCATCCACCGCGTTGTAGATTGGCTGGTTACCTGCTTGATCAGGGAATCGGTTTGGGATTATTCCTCTCCAGCAGTAGCTTTGGAAGGTTAGGAGAATTTCTTTCGCTTGTTCATAGCGTTCGGTTACAAGAGCTAAGCCGGGAAGCGAGATCAGTGCATCTCGTCCCCAGTCCTCGAACCAGGGGTAGCCAGCTATCACCGTCTTTGTGCCCGTTGATTGACGATCAACCAGGAAGCAATCGGTGGCTGAAAGAAGCCACTCCCGCCATGCTTCTGGGGGTTCCTTGACGGCGCTTGAATGCTTCTGGACTAGATTGTCCAGTCTATGGGCTTCCCTTTCAGTCAGGCCTTTGATGTCTTTCAACTCATCTGCGAGGGTTTGATGAGCCTTCTCGGCTTCGTCTAGGTTGTTGCCTGCTGTGGCTGCAATGTAGAGACTCTTTTTCGAGTTCGGTTCTAATGTGACTTTGAACCTTCCGGGCGTGTAGTAGTCGTCGAAGCAGCTTGTTCCTTGCGAACTGTCCTTTCTGAAAAACACTCTTTCTATCCACTTTTCCTGTTTTTCGAACTCTCCAGCGTTCGAAGACAGGATCAATGCGGATGCGGGTTCCGTTGATTGAATGCTTATCGTCTTAGGATCTGATTGCGTCAGGTTCAATCGTTGGCTGTCCTTAGTTGTCGTATTGTGAAAGTGTCTGGAGTTGACGAGGGGATAGATCCATAGGTCTGCGGGTTCTTCGCATCGGGTAGAGGTTTCGTATGTTACGATGGTGGCGTTCTTGCCGTAGGGCATCAGAATTGTTTTTTCCAGCTTGGTTGCACTGTTGCTGTAGCTGAAGGTTGGAAACGGAGACTGTTTGAAGCCTGCGATGTTCTTGTATCCTTGCGGATGGATCCCGTCCTGGAATTCATTTGATCCAAATGCATGCCGGTCTTTCCTGCATACGATTTCTTCGTCGAGTTTACAAAGCAATACTCTTCTGTCAACTGGGGGGTTGAAGGCGGCAACTAAGAGACCGTGGTATTTGCGAGTGTTAATCCCCAGAATGGTGGAGGAAGCGTAACCGCCCAGGCCATTGGTTACTAACCACTCTGACTCCAGCGCCCTCGGTAGGTCTCGGAGAATCTGCCTCTCAACTCGGATCTCTCTCACGTTTTCATCCCGATTCTAGGCTTGCTGGTGCGAGTTCTGCAACGTTCTTATTTCGGGGTACTCTGAAGTGCCGTGCTACTGGGTTGCATTTAGTTCTGAGTAGGAAGGCGTGGGGTTTTTTGAGGTTAATTTCTGTGAGGGTTTCAGCGTACCCCATGCCTTTAGCGACTATGAGATCTGCCTTCTCATAGGCTTTGAGAAACTCTTCTGATGTCTCTTCAGGTGATGGAAGTCCAACCGCGTCTGCTCCAGTTGTAATCACTTTGTCTGCGACTTGGAACATGTTTACGGCCTTAGCGTCATCTAGTGTTGCATCGTTCAGTATTGGGCCTCCTTTGACGGCAACGGTTACTCTTGCTCCCAGTTTTTTAATTTCACTGATCAGCAGCGTGTCAAAGACGATTTCACCTGCGTTGTCTGTGAGGAAGAGGACATTGCGCGAGTCCTTGGCGAGGGTGTAGATATCGTCAATGTTGTCTATCGCTAGATCCTGTTCAGCTTTTTCAATTAGTAGGGTAAGCTCATCCAGTTCCACTTCGTGGTCTGGAATGTCGAATTCGATGATGTTTCCAACGATTGAAGCGAGGCAGGCTTTTCTGAATCGCTTCTTCT
>JAGLZJ010000002.1 GCA_023131555.1 Candidatus Bathyarchaeota archaeon
AAAATTGAACCGATAGTTGCTGTTGTGGATTCAGAGAAGTGTAGAAATACAAGGGTGAAATGCGGAATCTGCGTTAAAGCCTGCCCCTATGGAGCCATAGAAGCGAACGAGGGCGAAGCTGCCAAAGTAAGAACAGCCACGTGTCACGGGTGCGGAACGTGTGTGGCGGAGTGCCCAGCAGATGCAATTCAGCAGAAACACTTCACCGACGACCAGATTTTCGCTCAGATCAGAACAGCACTAGAGAAAGATCCGGAGGAGAAAATCCTGGGTTTTCTCTGCAATTGGTGCTGTTACGCTGGCGCTGACTTAGCCGGTACAAGCCGTTTTGAATATCCACCCCTGATTAGACCCATTCGAATAATGTGTTCCGGTCGCGTTGACAGAGATTTTGTGCTGGAAGCTTTCAGACTAGGTGCAGGAATGGTTATGATTGGGGCATGTCATCTGCCTTACGACTGCCATTACATCAGTGGAAACTGGAAGATGAAAGCTCGAATGGATGCGCTGAGTCCAATGCTGCAGAAGTTAGGTTTGAGCCCTCAAAGGTTCCGAGTCGAGTATGTATCAGCCGCAGAAGGACTGAAGTTTGCTGAACTTATGAAAGAAATGGCGACTCAGCTAGACGAGTTAGGGTTGAAACGGATAAAAGAAGAGAACGCTAAACTGAAACCTATATTTGATCGCATGCTTTCGAAGAAAGTACGAAAGCAAAAGTAATATTGTACTCAGACACGCTAGTTTATTGAAACATTTTCAATGTCGAAGTAGCGTTTCGCTAGGAAGCGGATTCGTTCAGCGTTTCGTCCGTTTTTCCCGATAGCGATACCTTTATCTCTTGGCTTTACCTGCACAACCGCTATTGATTTCCCGTCAGTCTTCTCTGTTATCCTAATCTCAGTCACATGGGCGGGTTTCAACGCGTTTTTTATGAATTGAGCGGGATCCTCCGAGTACTCGATTATCTCATGTTTCTTGCTGGTCATCTTTTCTAGCAGATGGATGTTTTTTCCGCCTTTACCGATTGCCATCCCAACATCGCCCTCTTTCACCATGAAGATCGCCCGATTTGCCTCGTCGTCAAGAATGCAGTCTTTGACTGCAGCCCCCGTGATGCTCTGAAATAGAGCGATGTACCTCATTTCTTTGCTCGTCAGTTTTATTCCAGATGCCATAGAGTCCTTCAGTCCTCTCCGATCTCATTTGGCTCCGACTCGTCTGATTCAACGAGCTTCAATATCTCAGAGTTACCGACCTCTCTAACGACGAGAGCGGATACAGCAAATGGTTTCCCACATATCATGCCCAAGTCAACTCCGTCTCTTCGATAGCTGACAACTGGAACGCCTGAGAGTCTTCCGTAATAGTTTAGGTCATTCTGGGTCTCAGCTGGAACATTGCGAGATACCAGAATTAAACGAGCTTTGCCAGTCTTGGCGTTCAGTAATGCTTCCTTTGTGCCAAAGGCAACCTTTCCAGAGTTGACGGCTGCGGCGATGGCTTTGTCCACGTCAATCATCCATCTTTCTCCTCCTGCTGTGCCAGAGTATCCATATATAGATTCACGAGTCCGGTGCCAATCGGTATTGATTGCCCAACTATAACGTTTTCGGTCACGCCACGTAATGGATCAGTTTCGCCTTTGACCGCTGCAGCAACAATATTCGGGACTGTGATCTCGAAGGCAGCGCGGGCGAGTACGCTTGACTTTTTTCCACTAATTCCATGGCGTCCGATCTGTTGTACTTCTCCTGTGAGGGTCATTATGTCGGATACAAGCATTATGTGTCTGATGTCAACATCCAGACCTTGTTCCTCTAAGACTCCTATCGCTTCTTTCACCAGTAGGTTGCGAGCTGCCTCTATGCCAAGAGTCTTTGCGATTTCATGGACATGGTTCGAGATAGTCTTGGTGGGATCAATACCTTTTGTCTCAAGAATCGGCGGCAGGTTTGAGCCATCGGTTCTGATCACCCACTGTCCTGCTTCTGCGGTCACTAGCACCCGGCTGACGCCAGATGCGCCTTTGATGGAGATTTTTAGAATTTTTACCAGTAACTTCTTGATGTTTTTTTCTTTCAGGAGCTCTATGAGCAGTCGTTTGCCGCTGGTTTTTAATTCGCAGTCGGTAAGCTGCAGTTTTTCCTTCAATGTTTCCATTGAGATCTCTCGGTTTTTCATCAATCGCTTGTCTGGAATAATGATAATCCGTTCACTCTCGGGATCAATATATGCAGCTTCAGCGATGTCTGCTGTCGTGGTGTGTAGGATGTTTTGGGCAACTTCCTTGGCTTTCTCTTGAGTTCTGCGATGTTTTCTGTCGAGGTAGATCGACATGATTGGGGTGGAAGGTATTCGCCTAGCATCAACGATTTCAATGAGCCGTGGAAGGCCTAAGGTGACGTTCTGTTCTTTGACGCCTGCATAGTGAAAGGTTCGCAAGGTCATCTGGGTTCCAGGTTCTCCTATCGATTGGGCAGCTACGATGCCGACTGCTTCGCCGGGTTCTACAAGTGCTTGGCGATAGTGCTTGAGTGTTAGTTCAACAGTGAGGTCGATGCCCTTTCTGCTCAGCTTCGCTCTTGTGAGCTCTCTTCTTAGTTCCTGAATTAGGAGAGGCGTAAGCTGCCTTCGTACGTTCTCGAGTTTCTTCATTATGTATGCTTCGGCTGCAGGTCTGCCCTTGCCTTCTACCATTATTGTGACCTGATCAACGAGTCTCCGTATGTTTACGGCTTTCCCGTGATCGCTCTTGGCGGGGTCTACGCCGTCTTCTCCGTATCTGAATTGAACTATTTCGCCGACAGAATTGCGAACTGTCCCGTCATATTCTATTCGTAAGTGTTCAAGTGCGTTGATCAATCTTCGTTGCATGTAGCCGCTTTGTTGAGTGCGTACAGCTGTGTCCACGAGACCCTCGCGACCGCCCATGGCGTGGAAGAAGTATTCTAGAGGATCTAGGCCGGATTGGTATGAAGCGTAGACGAAACCTCTCGCTTTCGGTAGCGGGTCATCGGGTTCAAAATGGGGGAGAGCCCGTTGAACGTAGCCTCGCATTATGCGTTTTCCACGGACTGACTGCTGACCGACTGATGCGGTCATTTGACCGATGTTGAGGCTTGAGCCTCTGGCTCCAGTTCTTGTCATGAGTACACCAGAATTCTCAAGACTGAAGTATCTATCAGCAATCTGTCCAGCTACGTCTCTGGCTTTCGCCAGTTCATTCATTACATAGATTTCAAAGCTTTCTTGAAGTGACTGCCCAGGAAGCCTTTGTAGTGTTCCTTTGCGATAGGCAACAATCAGCTCTTGAACGTTGTTTTCATGTTTGGCGAGAGTTTTCTGAATGCTCCTCTGGGCTTTTGGAGATAGCTCAAGTTCATCAAAGGAGTATGTGAATCCCTGCATAGAAATGAAAAGCTTGAGAAGCTGGCAGATCTTGTTCAGGAATTCACGTCCACGTTGAGCGCCATAGTCCTTGATGATTCGATGAAGGATACTCTCTGATTGTTCCGCACCTATGGCACGTCGGTCTATTACGCCGGTTCTCAGGATTCCATCTTTTATGACGACGTAGGCATCATGTGGACATTCTTCCTTTTGGCATTTTGTGCAACTTTGGCATATTGTAGCTTTGAGGGAGTAGCTGAAGTCTGTTGGCAGGAAGAGGCTGAAGATCTGCTTTCCAGACCAAAGTGGCTCAGGTTTGATTACTTGAGGCTTAGGAAGCGTCCCAGAATAGCTGGCTGAAGTTAGGAGTCTGCAGACATCTCGTTTGGGAAGAAGCGTAGATTTCCTCGTTAGAAGGTAAGCTGATGTTATGAAGTCTCTAATGGCTCCGATGATTGGACCGCCAAACCGAGGAGAGAGGATTTGATCTTGAACCTGCATCAGAAGGAGGGCTTCTGTTCGAGCCTCTTCGCTCTGAGGAATGTGAAGATTCATCTCGTCTCCATCGAAGTCAGCGTTGTAAGGTGGGCAAACGCACAGGTGTAGTCTAAATGTCTTGTAGGGTAGAACCTTGACGAAATGAGCCATAATCGACATCCGATGTAGTGAGGGTTGGCGATTGAATATTGCTATGTCTCCATTTTCAAGATGGCGTTCTACAATGAAGCCGGGTTCAATTGCTTCTGCAATTTTTTCTCTGTCAATGACAAACTCTAATCTAATCCTTTTTCCATCAGGTCTGAGAACGTACAGAGCTCCAGGATATTGGTCAGGCCCATTCCGTACGCGAGCTTGAAGCTTTTCAATATTCCAATCCGTGACTTTCACAGGAATCGTTAGTTTCGAGGCTATGGCGAGTGGCACGCCTACTTCACTAATGTCCAGATTTGGATCGGGTGAAATTACCGTTCTTGCGGAGAAGTCTACACGCTTTCCCGATAGGTTGCTTCTGAAGCGTCCTTCTTTTCCTTTCAAGCGTTGCGAGAGAGTTTTAAGTGCTCTTCCTGAACGATGTCGCGCAGGTGGGATCCCTGATGCTTCATTGTTGAAGTAGGTGGTTACGTGATATTGTAGCAATTCCGAGAGATCTTGAATAATTAGTGTAGGAGCCCCTGCCTCCATGTTTTCCTTCAGGCGCTGATTTATTCGGATGATGTCAACGAGTTTGTGCGTTAAGTCGTCTTCGGACCGGATTCCTGAATTAAGGGTGATTGAGGGGCGAACGTAGACAGGCGGAACAGGAAGAACTTGCAGAACCATCCATTCAGGTCTCGCTGCTTTCGCACTGTAGCCGAATAGCTCGAGGTCCTCAAGGGATACTCTTTCAAGTCTCTCTCGGACCATGCTGGGAGTTAGCTGATGGGCACCTCCTCCTTCAGGCGCTTCTTCAAGAAAGCGCGTTGGTTTCTCGAATACGGTCTTGTGTTGAGGTGCTCCACAATAGGGACATTCTTTTGTTCTAGCGTCTTTGAGAATCTTCTTGTAGATTTTATCAGGAACCTCACCGAGCAATTTACGAATTCTTTGGATCCGTTCCCTTATTTCTACTACTTTTTCTTCAGGTAACGTGATTCGGCCACAGTTTCTGCAGGTGGCGCGCAGGAGATCATGGATAATCTTGGTGAATATGATGTGGATTATCGGCACTGCGAGTTCAATGTGTCCGAAGTGACCTGGGCAGCGGATCGCGGTGTTGCCACATGTTCTACATCTCTGTCTCGGTTCAAGCGTACCGAGTCTGCCGTCCATGAGGCCAGACGATATTGGTGCGCCATCCTCGTCGTATGTGTCTGCCGTCTGTACCGCTACTGCGGAAAGCCGTCTTAATTCCTGAGGGGAGAATAGTCCAAACCGCAGTTGTTGGACTATTTTGTGTGGGATTGCTTCATACACCATCTCAGGCACGTTCCTTCAGATTCAAGCGTGGTGCTACACAGAGACTCATGAGTTCTTGCAGTAGCAGCTTGAACGCATATGAAATGACCACAGGAGTGACTTGTGACTTTTCTTCGCATAATCTGCAGACATAGGAGCGTTGTCTCATGTTGTAATAGGCGATGTGACCGCAGTTTTCGCACACGTAAAGAGTGTATTTGTCTGACTCTTCAAGGAGTCGATCTCGGAGTAGCATTGCTGCTCCATGGCCTATCAAACAGTCGCGCTCCATTTCGCCAAACCTTAGGCCTCCTCCCCTCGCTCTGCCTTCAGTTGGTTGCCTCGTCAGCATCTGAACTTGTCCTCGTGCTCTTGCATGTATTTTGTCTGCGATCATGTGATGAAGTTTCTGGTAATAGACAACTCCCATGAAAATGTCGGCAGAAAACTTTTCTCCTGTTGTGCCGCTGTAGAAGACTTCTCTTCCAGTGTGGCTGAAGCCATAGTCGATCAGCGCGTTCTTGATTTCTGGTGCGCGCTCATTCGCAAAAGCAGTTCCATCCGCAGGTCTACCGCGGGCTGAAGCCATCTTTCCAGCCATTGATTCTAGGAATTGACCAATTGTCATTCGTGAGGGGATTGCATGTGGGTTTATTAGAATGTCAGGTACAAGACCGGTTTCTGTGAAGGGCAAGTCTTCTTGAGGGATTATTATCCCAATCACTCCCTTCTGACCGTGACGCGACGCAAACTTGTCTCCAAGTTCCGGAATTCTTTGATCGCGAACTCTGACTTTCACAAGTTTGCTTCCTTCATCGGATTCTGTAACAAAGACTGAATCAACAACGCCGTGTTCGGATTGTCTAACGTCTATGGAAGTATCACGCATTGATGGGCCTCTCGCCTCAAACTCCTTGTATTCCTCCAAGAATCTAGGTGGACTTGTGCGCCCGATTAATACTACTCCTCCAGCAGCATTTGCCTCAAGACCTACAACGCCATCAGGTTCAAGTAATCGGTAGTACGCCTCTCCCCTGAATCCTCTGATGCCAGGTTCAGGAGTCAGAAATCGATCCTTAAGACCTCCGAGGTATTGACGGCATTCAGCTTCGTATATTCGGTTGAAAGTTGAACGGAAGAGACCTCGTTCTATCGTGGCTTTATTGAATATGAGAGCGTCTTCCATGTTGTAACCCTCAAAGGAGACTACTGCGACTAGGCAGTTCTGTCCTGATGGTCTTTGACTGTATCCCAGTATCTCCATGGGTTTTGTTTTGACTAATGGAGCCTGAGGATAATGCAGGACATGAGATCTTGAATCGGCTCTAAAAGCATGATTTGATGAGAAGACGCCAAGCGCTTGCTTCGCCATTGCTGACTCGTAAGAGTTTCGGGGGGATTGGTTGTGTTCTGGATAGGGGATTATGGAAGCGCTAATCCCGAGAATCGTGTATGGAGAGATCTCGAGATGGGTATGTTTGGAGGAGATTGCTTCAGCATTTAGAGCCACGTAGTTGTTCTCTTCTTCTTCAGCATCAATGTATTCCACTATTGCGTTTCGGATTAGGTCTTCCCATGACCAGTCTCCAGAGCGTATTCTATCGATATGCTCGGGGTGCAATGCTGACGTACCGTTGTTGGCTATTATTAAGGGGCGACGGACACGTCCTGCATCACAGTTGATGTAGACTTCATCTCTATTGCTTGATGTTTTGAATTGAGCTACATTGACTTCGGTTGAAATCTCTCCGCTTCGTCTTCTGACCCGTAGTTCGGGCACGAATTCGTCGGGATTTGGGTGGTATCCAACTAAGGAACCATTAATGAAAATCTTTGCACCTGTGAGACGTAAGTCGTGATTCGCTTCTCCGGCAGGAATGACGTTCATGTTGATGATTTCACGTTTGAGGTTCCCAGCATTCGCACCAACAGATATGCATGCAGACAGAGCTAAGTTCTTGACGAGGCCACAGTTTGATCCCTCAGGTGTCTCATTGGGACATAGGCGACCCCAGTGTGTAGGATGTAGATCACGGGCTTCAAAGTTGGGTTGGCTGCGACTCAACGGGGACTGTAACCGTCTCAGATGGCTGAAAGTTGACACTAGGTTTGTCCTGTCTAGTAGCTGGGTAACTCCAACTCTACCCCTTCCCCAGTTGCCAGTCGCCAGAGCGTGTTGCAGTCGGTCTGATACAATTCCAGGGCGTACTGCAGCGGATACTGTGATCATTTGCCTCTTGAATCCCATCCTCTCAAGCTGATACTTGATGTCTCTGCATAGGTTTCGGAAAGCGACACGGAAGAGGTCTCCAAGTAATGGACCAGCAAGTTTGAGTCTCTTGTTTTTGAAGTGGTCTTTATCGTCGGGTTCCCGTTTCTGCATCTTCAGTCTAATGACGCGATAAGCCATTTCTCCAAGGAAGATTATCTTTTCAGCGCGATTCTCTGGGGTGCGTCCTAAGTGGGGAAGGAAGTTCCTGTCTAAAATGCTCCCTGCTCTCTGTAGTCGATAGTCTAAGACTTGACCATGTGCTACGCGGTTCCCGATATATTCCAGAGCTTGCCTATCTGTTTCGATTTCAACTGCTTTCTCAAAAGATGGTTCAAGGTGGTTCTGGACTAGAGGGTTCGAGGTGACAGCTTCAGCGACTTCTCGGTCAGAGGCGCTGCCGAGAGCCCTCATGACTACGATGAAAGGGATTTCAGAAGGAACACCAGGAATAGTCACGTAAAGGGTGCCATCTGATTTCAGCCGAAGCTCTATTCGAGCTCTGAAGCCGACAGTTGTCGAAAAGATTTTAGCTTGATAAACCGGATGTGCACCTCTTTTATCTATATCTACAAGTATGTGGTTCGGTGCCAAATCTTCCAAAGCGACGATCACGCGTTCAGAGCCATTGATCAAGAAGTACCCGCCGGGATCTTTTGGGTCTTCACCGTTGAGAATAAGTTCATCTGTCTGAAGCTGGGACAGAGGGCAAAGTTTGGATTTCAGCATGATAGGAATGTCTCCCACTAAGACTAGTTCAGTGTCCATTTCTCGACCTTCCATGTATGGAGTCATCTCAACGGCAATCGGTGCGATATACGAAAGATTTCTGAACCTTGCTTCCATTGGTAAGATTTCGTGTTTTGTCCCGTCTACTTCCGTTACATAAGGACTGCTAATGCGGCTATGAGGATCAATAATCCATGCTTGACCAAGCTTTATCTTGTAAGGGTTTTCAGGCAACTCGATATTGATCTCTTGGGTTTCATCAACAATCTGTTGCAACCCATGGTCAATGAATTCATTGTATGAGTCAAGATGTTGTCTGACGAGACCCTTTTCGGTGAAGAAAGACTTCTGAAGAAGCAATAGATCTCTTTCCGTAATATCTGACATTGCAGATTCCATCAAAAAACAACTCTCCTCGCTTGAAATAGAGGGTCTTCAAGCAATTTTTCTGCCAAATTAGGGAATTCCTCCAAACAACCGACAGGAAGCTAGAACAGCTGTCCTTGTGACCGTTTCTGGAACTAAAGCCATAGAGGCATGGCTGCCTCTAATAAACTTTCTCTTAAGACGCAGTAGATCTCAAACCGGAACAGTAAAGAAGCTAGTTGAGCTTCTTCCAACCTGAAAGAGACCGTGGAGAGCAGCTGTCGTGAGGGTTGATGCAGTTCTCGTCTTGGACTTCGGCGGTCAATACTGCCATCTAATAGCCAGACGAATACGGGAAAAAGGCGTCTACTCGGAGATTGTCCCCCACGACATCTCTAGCCACGAGATCAGTGCCTTTGAAGATTCGCTTAAGGTCAAAGGTATCGTCCTGTCTGGCGGACCAGAGAGCATATACGCACAGAACGCCCCAAAAATCAACCACGCAATCCTCAATAAAGAATTACCTGTCTTGGGGCTTTGTTATGGACATCAACTGCTGGCAAAAATCTACGGAGGATCTGTAGAACCTGCGGACAAGAAGGAATTCGGAATGGTTTACGCTTTGGTCGACAGACCGATCGGTGTGCTGAAAGGACTGAAAGCCAAGACGCGAGTTTGGATGAGCCACAGCGACACGGTTTATGGTGTGAGTGAGGAATTCGAAGTTTTAGCGCACACCTCGAATTCACCGATTGCTGCCTTTCGTCATAGGAAAAAACCAATGTACGGGATTCAATGGCATCCAGAAGTAACCCACACTGAAGAAGGTGATCAGGTCTTCCACAACTTCCTCTTTAGGGTCTGCGGTTGTCAGGCAAACTGGAAAATAGAAAGCTTTGCTCAGAGACTGATAGATGAGTTGAAAGAAAAGATAGGTGAACGAAAGGCTGTAATCGCATTAAGTGGGGGAATAGATTCCAGCACTGTAGCGGTTCTTGGTGCCAGAGCCTTGGGTGGAAACCTCTCAGCCATTCTAGTAGATCACGGATTCATGCGAGAAAATGAAGTGCAAAATGTGCGGAGAATGTTTCAGGGATCCGAAATTGACCTCATCACAATAGACGCTAAACGAAGGTTCTTAAATCGACTAAAAGGAGTTGTTGACCCGGAGGCGAAACGACGGATCATAGGCGAAGAGTTTATCAAGGTTTTTGAAGAAGAGGCTCAGAAACGCGAGGCAGAATTCTTGATCCAAGGCACAATCTATCCAGATCGAATCGAGTCAGGCTTCGGAAAACTCTCTAGCAAGATTAAATCGCACCACAACGTTGCGGGGCTGCCAAAGAAGATGAAGTTCAGAGGAGTTGTGGAGCCACTTGCGAACCTCTACAAAGACGAAGTTCGACAACTCGCCAAAAATTTAGGTCTACTGGAAGAAATCGTCAATAGACAACCTTTTCCAGGTCCAGGGCTTGCTGTAAGAGTAATTGGCCAAGTTACAGAAGAGAAGTTGGAAATCGTGAGAAAAGCCGATAGGATCCTGAACGAGGAAATCCTAAATGCAGGTCTAGAAAAAGATCTGTGGCAAAGCTTCGCGGTCTTGACTGAGACCATGAGTACTGGAGTCAAAGGGGATTCTAGGGCTTATGGTTATGTTATAGCCCTGAGAGCTGTTGAAAGTAGAGAGGCAATGACTGCAGCCTTTGCTAAACTCCCATACGAAGTCCTAGAACGAACCTCCTCACGGATCACCAACGAGGTCCCCATGATGAGCAGAGTCGTCTATGATATCACAAACAAACCACCTGCAACCATAGAGTGGGAGTAACAGGGCGTTGCTCATGAATAAGCAAGCGATGTATACTCGTCAAGTATCATGTAAAACAAGTATAGCAGAGGAAAGAGAACTTTGAAGGCATTAATCTTAGCTGGGGGATTCGGAACAAGGCTAAGGCCAATAAGCTGCACGAGACCGAAACTCTTGTTCCCCATTGCCAATAAACCGATCTTAGATCTTACACTCAGAAGACTTGCTGAAAGCGGAGTCACAGAAGTTATACTCGCAGTCAGTTTCATGGCTGACGCTTTAGAACGAGCCTTCGGAAAATCTAAGCACAGGATCAGACTTCATTACTCAAGAGACTCGCTACCAGATTCTTCATCTGCAGCTTTGGGAACGGGAGGGGCAATTAAGCAGGCAGAGAATCTGCTGAGAACAGAAGAATGTTTCTTCGCCCTAAACGGGGATATTCTGTCAGAAGCAAACTATCTGAAGATTCTGCAACATCACAGAGAGAAGGGAAGAATGGCTACAATAGCCCTTCAGAGAGTGGAAGATCCATCTCGCTACGGAGTAGTTAAACTCTCCAAAGAAGGACTCATAGAAGAGTTCGTCGAGAAGCCCACAAAGGATGCCCCCAGCAACCTGGTGAACGCAGGCATCTACGTCTTCAACTCGGAAATCTTCGAGTACATTCAGCCAGGAAAAGCGTGTTCAATAGAACGAGAAGTTTTCCCGAAAATCTCCAAGGAGAGGAAGCTCCTAGGACATGAGATAAGCAGCCTCTGGATTGACGTTGGAAAGCCAGTAGATTACATTAAGGCCAACAGAATCTGGATCGCAAGACAAGTTGAAGCCTCAAGGTTTCCCTTGAAGGGGACTGATGTAGAAAAGAATGCGTCAATTCAGCAGCCCGTGTGCATCGACGAAAACGTCGGCATAGGGAAGAACTCAGAAATCGGACCGAACGTCTCTATTGGAAGAGGCTGCCTCATCGGAGCGGATGTAAGAATACAGGGCTCAATCATATTTCCTTCTGTTGAAATCAGAGACCAGACTACCATCACTGGGACCATAATTGGAGAAGGAGTTAAGATCGGAGAAAAAGTGACAATTGGGAAAGGATGTTTGATTGGTGATAGAGTGACAATCCGAGACGGAGTTAGGTTGGTCAATAACGTCAAGGTATGCCCATATAGGGAGGTCTCAAGCAACGCGTCGAGAGGTCAATGCGTCATCTGATAATCAGCTATTCGGTACAAATGGGATTCGAGGGGTAATCAACGAAACACTGACTCCTGATTTTGTATTAAGAATCGCTGAATCAATCGGGACCTTCTTTGAGGGAGGGGAGGTCATCATCGGATATGACAGCAGGACAAGCAACCTAATGCTTGCAGAGATAGTCTCAAGTGGCTTGGCGGCAACAGGATGTACGGTCCATTTGGGAGGGTTGGCACCGACTCCGTGTATCCAATTCACTGCAAGGAACCAGAGACTAGACGGCGGCATTATGATAACAGCATCGCACAATCCGCCACAATTTAATGGCATAAAGGTGTTGGGCAATGATGGAGTAGAAATCCCTCGGCAAGAAGAAGCCGAAATTGAAGAGATATTCTTCACCGCAAAAGCAGAGCACGCAAGCTGGCAGAGAATCGGTCGAAAACGTGCGCTTCCAGAAGCGCATGAAGAATACAAGGAAGCTATCAAGAAGCACATCGACCCTGAAACAGTAGGGAGGAAAAACTACAGGGTTGTAGTCGACCCCGTCAACGGAGTAGGAGGTCTGATTACACCACGTCTTCTCAAAGAACTTGGATGCCGAGTGACTACAATTAATGCAGAGATCGATGGAACATTCCCGAGTAGAACACCTGAACCGAGACCAGAGAGCTTACATGAACTATCAACGATTGTGAAGACTGAACAAGCCGACTTAGGCGTCGCCTTCGACGGGGACGCCGATCGAGCGATTTTTGTCGACGAAAAGGGAGAAGTACAATGGGGCGACCGAACCTTCGCCATCATTGAAGAATTTCTTCTAGAAAGGAATCAGGTTGAGAAAATCGTGACACCTGTGAGTTCATCTCAAGTAGTTAAGGACGTGGCAGACAAACATGGAGCCAAGACAATACTGACAAGAGTAGGAAGTACAGCAGTTTCTCACACCATGAAGAAATCAAGCGCGAAGCTGGGAGGAGAAGAGAACGGAGGCGTATTCTATGGTCCACATCAGCCTGTCAGAGATGGCGCGATGACAACTGCGCTAGTACTCAACGTGATGGCAAAAACAGGCAAGAAACTCTCAGACTTAATTAATGCTCTGCCCAGATATCACCTTGAAAAAGACACAATAAAATGCCCAATCAACCTGAAACCCATGATCCTAGAAGAATTAATTTCCAAAGTCAGAGACCATAATCTGAGTCATGACACAATCGACGGAGTGAAAATATGGTATCCAGACAACAGCTCAATTTTAATCAGACCAAGCGGAACTGAACCCTTATATCGCTTCTACGCTGAAGCGAAAGCGAAAGCAAGAGCATCTGAACTCGTTAGAGAATATAAGCGTAAACTCACTGCAATGATTCATCCTTGAGAACTCGCCTTATGAACTTTTTTGTTGAACCAAAATGGTAAAACTAAGCGAAATAAGCATGAGTGATATCGACAGCCCTGAAAAGTGCAGAGCCTACACAGTAAGCGTGATTGAATGTGACCGATCAGGATGGACACAAGCCCGTTTCTTTGGGCAGGCTGGGTTCAGAGTAATAGCCGTAAACACAAATCCTCATAATTCAAGAATGATAGAAAAGAAACAGAAGACTGAGGCAGCAAAGAAGGATGGAATGGATCTCTCTAGCGATTCGGATATTCGCGAAGCAACTAGCAGGAGCGATATAATAATCATCACAATCCAGAGTCCTATCGTGAAGAAAAGACCTGACTACTCAATAATGGAGAAAGTCTGCAGAGAGGTCGGGATGGGATTGAGAAGAAAAAGCCTAGTCCTCTTCATGAGCACAACTGGACCGGGAGTTGTGGAAGGTCGAATGAAAGAGATAGTAGAGAAGGCATCTGGATTAACTGCAGGTGAAGATTTCTGGTTAGCATGTAGCCATCCCACATTGCATGCAGGCGAAGACCCAGACGAAGCTTCAAGTCTTTGGAGAGTGGTAGGAGCCACCGACTCAACTAGCCTTAAGGCTGCGACCATCATTGTAAAAAAAATCAACAGAGGCGAGATCATCAAAGTCAGGGATATAAAGACTGCTGAAGTAATCAACCTGGTTTCGATCGCCAAGAGGGAAGCAGATCTAGCCTTCGCCAGTGAACTTGCACGCGTCTGCGAGAAGTTGGGAGTAGATCTTCTTGAAGTGATCGAAGCTACAAATAAGGATCGAAGAATAAACATTCCATTCCCAAACCCAGCAAGCTCATCTTGGGAGAACTTCTATCATCTGTCTGAAGAATCTGAGAATGCAGGTTCAGATCTCCGCCTATTGAGGCAAATCAAGAAGATAAACGATGAAAACACTGACAGAATACTCCGCATGACGAGAGATGCCCTCAAAACCTGCAAGAAAACCATGCGAAGAGCAAAAATCTCAATTCTCGGGGTCTCTGGACACCGAGATGTAAAGAAGAACCCGCGAGAAAAGATATCGGAAATCACAGAACTATTAAGGAAGAAAGTGAGAACAGTCAGCGTGTATGATCCGTTCTTTTCGAAGACAGAACTATGCAAACTTGGTTATGAAGCAGAGAAGCTCTGGAAAGCTGTTGAGGGAACAGACTGCATCCTTATCTTAACGAGACACTCGAAATTCAGAAGGCTGAATCTCAAGAGAATCAAACTTCTAGCCAGAAAAAACCCTGCAATAGTTGACTTCGCCCGCGTGATAGACCCAGTGAAAGCGGAGAACCATGGATTTGTATACCGTGGATTGGGAAGAGGAATCATAACAAAATGAAAAAGCTAAAGGTAGCAGTCATTGGCGTAGGCTTCTGGGGAAAGAACCATGTCAGAGTATTCAGAGAACTCCCAGAGACTGACCTGGTAGCTGTCTGCGACAGAGATATCGAAAGAGCAGAAGAAGTCGCCAAGAAATACGAAGTTGAGGCGTACAGAGACAGCCAAGATGTACTAAAACGTGAAGATATAGAAGCAGCCAGCATCTGCACATGGACCACAACTCATGCTATGGAAGCAATGAAAGCCCTAACCGCAGGGAAACATATACTGGTGGAGAAACCACTAGCCAACACAGTGGAAAATGCAAAGAGAATAGTCGAATCCGCGATTAATGAGAACTTACACCTAATGGTCGGATTCATAGAAAGGTTCAACCCTGGAGTTCAAAAAGCTAAGGAAATACTGGAAACAGGAAAAATCGGAGAGCTGGTCTCAGCTAGTGGAAAAAGAGTCTCTCAATGGCCCGAACGAATCGGAGATGTAGGCGTTGTGAAGGATTACGCTATCCATGAAATAGACATTGTGAGAAGCATCTTTGAGGCCGACCCAATAGCCGTCTACGCTCAAGCAGGAAAACTGAAGCACCAAAAATACGAAGACTACGTGCAGATGATGCTCACATTCAAGAAAACAAAGACAGCGTTCATTGAAGCGAATTGGCTTACACCATACAAGATCAGAGACCTAACACTCGTGGGAAGCAAAGGAACGATGTCATTAAACTATCTCACCCAAGGGATAACTCTGGAAACCGAGAAAGAGACACTAAAACCAAGACGCAGATGGGAAGAACCTCTAAAGCTCGAACTTCAGCATTTCGCGAGAAGCATACTGAAAGACAAGCCTCCTGAAGTCTCAGGAGTTGACGGTCTCAAAGCCTTGACCATAGCTGAAGCCGCGTTGGAATCCTCGTCTTTAGGCTGCGTAGTGAAGCTGAATCTTGATAAGCAGATTTCGGATTGAGACGGGGGCGCCCCTAGCTAAACGCTGGAGTTCAGCTGATTGTGCAGGTTAAATGGTTTACCTTCTTTGAGAATCTTCGAAGGAATCTCGTTCACCCACTTCCTTAGAAATGGAAGCTCGTCTTTTTCTTTCCTCAGCGCATCTGGTAGCATCTCGGGGATTTCATCCCGAATCGGATACCAACGAAGGCATCTAGGACAGACAATCAGCCCCTCAACAATTTCCCTCTTTCCTTCAAATACGTGGAGCTCAAGGGGATAGTGCTTGTCAATCGGACAAGCCAGAATATCCATAAGTTTCTTCTTCATTCAGAGTCTCCTTAGAGAAGAGACGAGGGTAATTCACATAAAAGAGTTCTGTGGCAGAACCCTGTCCAAGCACCGATCAAAACTCAGGCGTAGACCCGTAAGACTTTTTTCCAGTATAGAGTAACCTTTGATGGATACAATGCTGTTCTTGTGGAGCTCAAGCTTAAGCAAAGACAGTCGAACTATCAAGCTTGACTTCTATGACTCTGAAAAACAGAGAATCGAATCATTAAGTGTTGAAGGTAGCAAGCCCTATTTTCTAGCACCTTACCCCTTATCAAAGGAAGAGCAGCAGGCAGTCTTAGAGCACCATGGGTCAGTTCAAGAAATCAGCAAGCGAGATCTTTTCAGTAACAAGTCTTTGTCACTTGCAAAAGTTGAATGCCTAACGCCGAGACTGCTCCACAAGCTCAGCAAACACTTCGAAAGAAACTGGGAAAGCGAGATAGCATATGATAGAAGCTACATCTACGATCAAAATCTGGTCTTCGGTACGCCCTATACGTTACATTCAGGTCAGCCTTTGATTATCAAAACCATAACTTCAAGTGTGGAAAGCAGATTTGATGAAGCCTTTAGTGAAGAGCGTAAGGCAGACCCAGTAAAATTCAAGCAGATACAGCTATGGTTCGAACTATGTCATCAGCCAATTCCAGAAGTCAACGCCGAGTTTTTCGGAGAGACTGCAGATACCCTAAATCGGGAGCAACTCACAAGGGCTTTCCTGCTTTCTAGATTGGTCAATATTCCCCTTCCAGAAGCATATAGGAGTAAGCGTGTGAGCGAATGGATAAAGTCCATGATATACACTCACCTAAGGGGAAATGGCTACCTAATTCCAACTTCAAGAGAGCTGCGGAAGGGCTTCGAAACGAGTAGAGTTCCAGGGGCTCTGACAGTTGCACCTAAGGAAGGGACATATTTCAACATGGTTGTCTGCGATTTCGAGAGCCTATATCCAAGTTGTATAGATCGCTTCAACTTGTCTTATGAGACAATAGACTGCCTTCACAAAGAATGTGAAAGCAATATGATTCCAGAGATCGATCACTACATCTGCACGAAACGAAAGGGATTCTATTCAATACTGATAGGAGCATTGAAGGATCTAAGAATTCGTTGGTTCAAGCCCATTCAGACTGATGGCCTTGCTCACGAAGACAAAGAGTTGGCGAAAACAGCATCAAAGTTGCTCAAGTTGATAACTGTCTCAAGCTATGGAGTTACAGTTCGAATTCACGGGGTCGCGTGTCCTCCCCTTGCAGAATCGATAACCGCATTTGGCAGATGGGTTTTGAAGAGCGCATGGAAAATTGCTGAGGAGCGAGAGATGCGTCCTGTGTACGGAGATACTGACTCCATTTTCCTAGACAGCGCAACAAAAGAACAAGTAGAAGACTTGATTGGTGAAGTGAAAAAGAGACTTGGTCTCGACTTAGCAATCGAAAAGAAGTATCGTCTATGCGTATTGTCAAGTGCTAAGAAAGCGTACTTTGGCATTGAAGAAGACGGAGCATTTGATCTTAAAGGATTGACCGCTGTGAAGTCAAACGCCCCGCACTTCATTAAGAATACGTTTCGTAGATGTATCGAAGTTCTCAGATCTGTTAGAAACATGGAGCAGTACGAATCAGCGAAGGAGGAAGTTATGGTCGTTGTCAAGAACGCAATGAAAGAGTTGAGAAGAAGGGATGTGAATCTTCAAGAACTCGTATATTCAACAAAACTGTATCACGACCCTGCTGAAAGGGTCACCTCCACAACTTTGCCACAAGCTTACCAATGTGCTAAACAGATGATTGATAGGGGTGAAGACGTGAAGCGAGGAGCAGTGGTTCAATTCATAAAAGTCAAGCCCTTCAACTACCAAGGAAGAAAATTCACGGTTAAGCCAGTCGCTAGCGTGAAGAGCGTGGCTGAAATAAACGTAGAGGACTATATTCGAAACCTAACAACCTCTCTTGAACAGACATTCAAACCCATGAAAATACAGCTGGAACAAGGCGCAAAGCTGTCTGATTGGTTCTAGCATCATGTCAAGGATTTACCTTCAACGTTCCACAATTCGGTTGTATATTTCGCCACCCTGAGTTGTTCTGCAAGCTGAATTTCATAACTACTCAACTTGTCCTCGACTAAATCCGCTTGAAGAGCTTTCTTGAAACCTTGAATCACGGCTTCCTCGACTTCGATAACTGAAACAGCATGCCCTAACTCCCCGACAAGTGAAGTAATCTTTTCTCTAGCTCTGTGCGTCCAATCCAGACCCCTGCCTCGGTAGGGGACCTTAAGAAATTGGAACATCCTGTGAACATCAACATCAATCAAGAGTGTACCGTGTTGAAGAATCGTCCCCTTTCTTATGGCCTGCGCGCTCCCCGAGATTTTCTTCCCCTGGACGGTGACATTCGGGCAATTCCTTCTGTCACCTTGACTATAGTCTGCTTCAAGCCCTAAACTACGAATGCCCTCAATAAGCCCATTGCAGATTACCCGGTAGTTCTCTGCAACATCATAACTGCCCAAGTCCTTCTGTTTTGCCACAACGCTGTATGTGAGCTCGTCTTCAGAGTCATGGTAGACTGCGCCTCCACCTGAAATCCGTCTTACAACGTGAACACCTTTCTCCCTGCAGTTATCAAGCTCAGTTTCCTTGAACACGTCTTGAAAACGCCCAATGGAGACAGCGGAGGGATTCCAATGAAAAAGGCGGACAGTATTCTCAACTCTCTCTTCGATTCGCGCTTTTAGCATTGCTTCGTCGATGGCCATGTTCTCAAAGCCATTTCTCACCTCTGCTCTAAGTAGACGCCAAGAAGGCATTTTCAGAAGGCACTCCCAGAGTGAGACTCAGCTACTTTTTTCTCCGCATGAACAATTGGTTTTCTGTGACATACTGCTAAGTGGCATTTCAGGTTGTCAATTGCTCGAAAGCGGATGAGATCGAATCCAGTTTGATGGAGAAGGGCCAGAAATGCCTGCTCATCATTAATGTTGTCCAAGCTAGTGATTATTATTCTCCCTTCTGGCTTTATGAGGTTTTTTATTCCAATTAGCGTGTGATGGGGATCAGGCATGTTCTGAAGAAGAGTCATTGCAAACACAGTGTCGAAACAACTAGTACGGAATGGAGGGTGATCTGCATCTGCCAAGACTAGGTTAATCTTTGCCGATGACGAGGCCAGAGGACATGATCTTCTCAGCATCTTCTTTGAGATGTCCAGACCTACTATTTCGTCACTTCGATCCAAAATTCTTGGGAACAGGAGTCCTGTCCCACATCCCAAATCAAGAATTAAGCTTCCATTCTCAGACTGAAAGTCTTGCAGAGCAGCATCAAACTTCAGGCGCTGTTCTTCTTCATATCGTGTGTTGTAGAGATAGGCTGTTGAATCATAACGGAGCATCTGCTCTTCCTTCTGGCTCCAATAGGTCACGTTAAATCGAGATGTAGGGCAGGATTGAGGGTATAAAGAATTCGCCTGAATCCGCATAAGTTTTATTGAGAAGAGTGCTTTGAATCTTCGGAGAATCCTTTGCTGGGAGTCAGAAAGGCGTGGGTGCTGTACACGCCAGAAATCAACGAGGAGACCAAGACCCTGATCGAGCAGTCACTCGCTCAACGTCGGATGTTGTTGCTGATCGGAAAATGCCGAGTTGAATACCAAGGTCGAGCCACAAGCAGACTTGATGCTGGTGACCGTTTGATCATAGTCAAGCAGGATCATTCACTTCTGGTTCACCGACCTATTGGACACGAAGCCGTCAACTGGCAACTCTCAGGTTGCGTCTTTAGAGTAAGCATTGAAGAGGGGGCCCTTGTGGTGACTTCAATTCACCAACGTCCACATGAACTCGTGAAGATATGCTTTGACCAACTTCACCTTGCAGTGATATTGAACCTGAAGGACCAAGCAGAGTTCACACTCCATGCAACTGAAGAGGATATGCAGAAGGCCATTCTTCTGGAACCTTCGATCTTGGAAGATGGGTTCACGCCGGTGAGTTACGAGAAAAAAGTGGAGCCGGGTTTTGTTGACATCTATGGCGTAGATTCAGAGGGAAGGTTTGCCGTAGTTGAAATCAAACGTAAGGCTGCAGGACGCAACGCCGTTTTGCAGTTATCCCGATACGTGAAGACTTTGAGAGAAGGCGCAAACCGTGAAGTCAGGGGCATACTGGCTGCCCCAGAGATCGCGAAAGGCTGTCAGAGGCTGCTGGAATCCTTGAAGCTGTCATTCAAACCATTGAATCCTCAAAAGTGCGCATCGATTCTTCAGAGAACAAAAACCCTCAGCCTCACAGACTTCCTTGAGACCCACCAGTAGCAAAACCTTTATTCTGATATTCAACTGGTGTCTGACGTGCTAGACGGTGCCAAAACTAACCATCAGCGACAACGAATACAAAACACGAGTAAAGAACGTTAAGAGAGAGCTTGTGGAAAGAGACATCGATGCCCTTTACCTAACAAGCAGTGTCAGCATCTTCTACCTAACAGGCTTCTCTCACATACCCACCGAACGACCTGCCGCATTAGTCATTCCAGTTAACGGGGAGATCACATTCATGGGTCCAATGTTAGAAGCAGACCACATTCCCTTGAAAACTCGAATCATAGAGAGAGTCAAAACCTACTTTGATTACCCTGGCGAAAGGCACCCGATAAATAAATTCGCTGAATTCTTGAAACAGATGAAGCTCCACAACAAGAAGATTGGGACTGACAATCTGGCTGGAGCTTCAGGCACTTGGGGATATAAGGGACCTGCAATCTCTGAAAAACTTCGGAACGCTTCAATGAGCCTCGCCAAAGACATCGTCGAAGACATGCGTCTAATCAAGTCAGAAGAGGAGATACAATTCATCAAAGAGAGTGCAAAATGGGCGAACCTCGCCCATTCACTATTGCAGGAGTATTCAAGAGCAGGTTTATGGGATCTGGATGTAGCCCTAGCCGCCAGTTACGAAGCCTCAATGATAATGAAAAAAACGCTGGGTGAGGAATATGAACCTCAACGATTAGGATCCACACCAGCTTCTGCAAGATTCCGAGGGCAAGTCGGTGCCAAGTCCGCTATCCCGCATTCAATAGCGGTAAAAAGCCCCATGAAGAAGGGGGATACACTAATTTCAGGAGCAGGCTCCGACGTAGGAGGTTACAGCTGCGAGCTTGAACGAACCATGTTCCTAGGCACACCCACAACCAAACAGAAGACGTACTTTGAAACGATGCTCAAGGCGCAAGACAGAGCCTTCGAGGTTCTAGGGCCCGAGATCAAATGCAGTGTCGTCGACGAAGCCGTTGCAGCCGTGTTTAAAAAGGCAAGAATGGGGAGACTGATGCGTCACCACACGGGTCATGGACTAGGTTTAGAGGGGCATGAACGACCATGGATAGACATAGGAAATGAAAAACTCCTTAAACCAGGAATGGTTGTGAGCTGTGAACCAGGAATCTACGAACTTGGATTTGGCGGCTTCAGACACTCCGACACGATTCTAATCACAGATGCAGGAACTGAAGTTCTCACATATTACCCAAGGGACATCGATTCTCTGGTCATTCCAGCCTAATTCACCCCTTCCCCACAGGTTTGATAAACAATGCATAGGAAAAAAGTCCAAAGACGAAGGTTCGTGTTAGCTCGAAATCTAAGAAGAATAGGCTTGGCGAGTTTAGTCATTGGAGTAGCCATGTCCGCTGCTGGCTT
>JAGLZJ010000020.1 GCA_023131555.1 Candidatus Bathyarchaeota archaeon
CATAGACGATCAGAGTCACAGCTTTTGAGCCTCTCTTACTCTAAATGCGCTCGCAAAACACAAAATCAAAACTTCTCACGATCCATAGAAAATGAGTCGCGTGCGCATAGAAACAGAGATGAAGAACATCTTGGTCAACTCTCCCCTTAAGTTACTGCTTCGACTGAGTATGAAGCCCAACGGTTTTAGATTTTTCCACTTTCTTTCTCAATCACCAAACTTATACCACTAAACCTTCCCCTCCCTCTGCGCCCAAAGGAGTGCAAATGCAACATGGCGCAGAAGAAGAATCTCGTATTGTACCTTGACGTTGAAATCGTTGAGAAATCGAGGGAATTAGGGTTCAATCTTTCAAAAACGCTTGAAAACCACTTGAAACACTTGATCACTCGTTTTCAGAATGTCTACTCCGAGAATAACGGTAGAAAGAATATTGTTGGTAGCCCGGGAGAGATTCGAACTCTCGTCAGCGGGTCCAGAACCCGCAATGCTTGGCCACTACACCACCGGGCTACAGACAGACCAGAAACGGCAATATGTTAATAAATATACTTGAGTTCTGGCTCTTCGACGGGTTATACCTGTACATCCGGTCAGGCTCCACACGAAGCACGTATCTGTGTTTCCACTCAGCACGCGTTCTCGTTATACTGAATAGCGTGTACTCGTCTTCTCTGAGAATTCAAACGAAGAAATCGAAAGATTTATATATTGAGATCCTTCCCTAAAGATATTTCTGGCGGCCAGATGGACGATTTCTATTCCAAAATTGCGCTCGCGCGATGATGAGGATTATTGGGTTGTGACAGGTTGACGCCATCAGTGAAGAACATCAGGGGTTCAGGTGAGTAAAAAAAACATAACTCGGCAGCGCTTGACGGACAAGTGTCCAGAATGCGGCAGCCAAAATAAAATTCACGACTCCGATAGCGGAGAGACCATCTGCGGCAACTGCGGTCTTGTTATACGAGAGCAGATGATGGATAAAGGACCAGAATGGAGAGCCTTCACTCAAGAAGAAAAAGCGTCCAGGAGCAGGGTCGGCACACCAACATCGTATTCCGTGCACGACAAAGGACTGTCGACAGCGATTGGAAGGGTTGACAGAGACGCCTTTGGACGAAAGCTTCCCCTCTCAACACGCCTGCAAATGTGGCGACTGAGGAAGTGGCAGATTAGATCACGCGTGCACTCAAGTGTCGACAGGAACTTGGCGCAGGCAATGGCTGAGTTGGATAGATTATCAGACAAAGTGTATCTTCCAGGCTCTGTCAAAGAGAAGGCAGCAGTAACATACCGAAAGGCATTAGATAAGGGACTTGTGAGAGGAAGATCAATAGCTGCTATTGCAGCCGCCTCCTTGTATGCAGCCTGTAGATCAACCAGTACACCACGAACTCTCCGCGAGATCTCTGAAGCCAGTCTGGTAAACAAGAAGGACGTAGCCAGATGCTACAGGTTGCTACTGCGAGAACTGGACATCAAGATGCCAATCGCAAATCCACTTACATACGTCTCTAAGATTGCTGAGAAAACAGGCATCAGCGGAACAACCCAAGGCATCGCCATTAAGCTATTAGCCGAGGCAAAGCGCAAACGCGCCTCTGCAGGAAAAGATCCTATGGGTCTAGCCGCTGCAGCTCTTTACATCGCCTGTTTAATGAAGGCAGAGAAGAAAACTCAGAAAGACATCGCTGAGGCAGCTGGCGTCACAGAAGTAACGGTCAGAAACCGGTACAAGACCTTGAAGAAACAGCTTGGTATAGAGCTGCCTGAATAAACTGTTGCATGGGCTAGCGCGGTAAGAGTTCTCTACTTGTTCATTTCAAAAAATTAGACAATAGTCCCGAGTCATTGTGACTGCACATAAGGCATTAATGGTGAACGCCCCTATTATTGCCCAGGTAACTGTGATGCCTATCCTTCCAATAGACACTGGACGCTATGGAACTCCGGAGATGAAGAGGGTCTTCGAGAGGGAAACACGAGTTCAGAGGATGCTAGATGTTGAAGCAGCATTAGCGTGGGCTCACGCCAAGGTCGGCAACATTCCCTTGGAAGCAGCTGAAGATATAGCAGAAAAAGCCTCTACTGAATACGTGAAGATTGGGCGAATCGACGAAATTGAACACGAGATTAAACATGACACCGCGTCGTTAGTAAGAGCTCTAGCAGAAGTGTGCGGTCCAAGTGGTGCCTATGTTCATCTAGGGGCTACAAGTTATGACATCGTGGATACGGCTACAGCTCTCCAACTGAAAGAAGCTTTGAAGATCATTGAACAGCGGTTGGACAGTCTCGAAAATATCTTACTAGAGCAAGCTCTCCGATACAAGAACACAGTCATGATGGGAAGAACCCACGGTCAACACGCGCTCCCAATCACACTAGGCTTCAAGTTTGCAGTCTGGATGAAGGAGATCTCGCGCCACATCGAACGTTTGAGGGAATGCAGAAAACGCGTGCTCGTGGGAAAAATGAGTGGAGCCGTCGGAGTTCAGGCCGGTTTGGAACCCCACTCGCAAGACATTCAAGAACTCGTAATGCGTCGGCTCGGAGTAAAAGCAGCTGAGATCTCAACGCAGATCGTGCAAAGAGACCGTCACGCTGAGCTTGTCTGCAAATTAGCGATCATCGCTTCCACCTTGGAAAATTTTGCCACTGAAATTAGGGAGTTGCAGAGGCCCGAGATCGGTGAGTTCTTCGAACCCTTCGACGTGGAAAAGAGGGTTGGTAGTTCAACAATGCCACATAAACGTGATCCAGAAACCTCTGAGACAACTTGCGGCTTAGCCCGCATCGTCAGAAGCTTGGTGAACCCTACCTTGGAGAACGTCACTACTTGGCACGAGAGAGACATGACCCAGTCTTCAGCAGAGCGATTCACGATTCCAGAAGCCTGCATCTTGGTAGACCACATGCTGGCTTCAATGAGCAGGGTATTGGCGGGCTTGGTTGTTGACGAGGAACGCTTAGCTGAGAACACAGGGTTGACTCAAGGAAGAGCGATGTCTGAAGCCGTCATGATCGCATTGACAAAAAAAGGAATTAGCCGGCAGAAGGCTCATGAACACTTGAGAAAACTAGCCGTGAAAAGCACTCTGGAAAAAAGGCATTTCAGACAGATACTGCTTGAAGACGAGGAAGTAACCTCAGCGCTCACCCAAGAGGAGATTGATAATGTGCTGAACCCGAGGAACTACACTGGAACAGCTGCTGCTCAAGTAGATCTCATGATTGAGTTGACCAAGAGAGAAAGATCAGCAAGACGCGTGAGCACGGGCACAAAGGCGAGTGCGAAGGACAGCGCATAATAGCCAATCCAGCTACTGCGTTTTAAGTGGCAAGTAAAGGCTTTATGTGATCGCGAGTTCTCTCACCTTCCTAAGGTTCGCGGCGTCGTCTCTTCTTATGTCAATAGGAGTCTCAAGTATTAGAGGTCGCGTTCTGAGTTCGCTCCTCAGAATATTCCTGAAACCTTTTTCCCCAATCTTTCCAAGTCCAATGTGCTCATGTCTGTCCAACCGAGATCCGAGGCTGCCCTTGGAATCGTTCAGATGAACGAGCTTGAGCGTTTTCAGACCCACTGTTTCATCGAATCGCCTGAGTACCTGGTTTACTGCGCTTGCTGGGACAAGGTCATAGCCTGCAACGAATGCGTGGCAGGTGTCAAAGCAGATGCCAATACGACTGGAGTCTCTGATTTTGGAGGTGATATATTGAAGATCTTCAAATGAAGACCCCAGACTGTTCTTTGTTCCAGCATTGTTCTCCAGAAGAAGCACAACGTTGTTCTTCACTGCCGAAAGGGATTCTTCAACACCTTTAACGACTCTTCGAAGTCCATTCATCTTTCCATGTCCAAGATGACTGCCCAGATGGGTCACAACGAAACCGATATCCAATTCGCCTGCTCGGCGAAGTTCTGCCTTCAAAGACTCAACAGATTTGTGGTGGACATCCTTCTTCGGGGAGCCCAGATTCAGAAGATAGGGAGCGTGAACGAAAACGGGGGATATTCGACTCGCTCTTAGTTTCACTTTGAATTGTTCAATCCTGCTGATGTCTAATCCGCGCGTTATCCATGCACGCGGATTTCGGGAAAACATCTGTAATGTGTTGCAGTCTTTTGCTGTGGCTCTGTCGATAACCTTATCCAAGGAGTCCCCAATCGACAAGTGAAGGCCGAGTTTCAAGCATTATCCCGGTCTCAGCGCGGTTACACGGAAGTATAAATGTTCTTGCTTCGCCTCAATAAACGCCTTCCACACGCGCATTGTCTGAACATGTCAAGGCTACGAAGGACAACATTTGGCGAAAGCGTCATAAATTTAATGCGGACATAGTAAACGTGGAGTGAAGCAATGCTTACTGAAGATGAACTGCGTAGAACTGCAAGTATCCTGAATGCGCTTGGAAGCCCTACAAGGCTGAGAATCGTTTTGCTAATAGGCAAGACTAAAAGACCGTTACATATCAAAGCCATTGCTGAAATCCTAGGCAGAGACTATGCGGCAGTGTACCGCCATATCAAGGTTCTACAGAGAAGCGACTTGCTAGAGGTCTACGAAGTGGGACGCTCACGTGTAATTTCTCTAAAGAAAGCGGAAGCGATTAGAGAGTTTGTTGAAGTCGCCAAGCAATTAATGTACAAATCGGAATAAAAGTTACGATAATAGCACATTATTTTGCGAAAATCATAAATGTATTCTAACCCAAATGGGCTTCTTCACGCACACGAGTGATGCAGTTTGCTGAAGATCGGGTCTCGAGAAATCGCTGTTGCCAGCGTCCTAGGTGCGCTAGCTGCCATGTCTGAAGCTATTTCCGGACCGCCTTTCGACGTTCCATTTCCGCTTCTTCCAAAGATTTCATGGGACGTTACAGGCATACCAATAATGGTTAGCCTATTTCTCTATGGACCTGTATCCGCAGTTTATACATGCTTAATCGGATGTTCAGTGATTTTCATCAGGGGAAACGTCTATGGAGGTGTCTTGAAGGTCATTGCTGAATTAGCGACTATCTTCGCATTCATCCTTCTCAGAAAAGGAGTCGTGACGAATACGGTCGCGGCAGTAGCATCAAGGGTGATCATAATGACAGTAGCCAACTTCTTGCTGCTACAATTCTTCTACGGAATTCCAGAGCCCGCTGTAGTAGGTATGTTGATTCCGATCGGCTTGTTCAACGTAACGCAAGCCCTGATTAACATCATTCCCGCTTATTTCATATCATTGAGAGTTAGGGCAACCAAAACCTAGTTTCCCACCAATGTACTAAACATCCACATGAACTTGACCTATTTTTTGGATGAGCTATCTTTCTGCTAAATCTATGCAAAGAACCGAACCAGAGAAGCTGTAAAGAATTCGCCCACGGGGCTAATGCAATACTTTGCATGTGCAATGCATGGCAATTCCTCCGCAGATACATTTAAATGATTAATGATTTCACCTATTTACGTCGCGTCAGTGAGAGGACAGATATGAGCGAGATGACGACACAGATACTGCAGGAGAGTTTAGGAAAGACGGTTCTCATTCGCTTGAGGGGAGGCAAGACCCTTAGAGCTAAGCTGAGGGGTTTTGATCAGCACCTTAATCTAGTCCTTGACGAAACTGAAGATACATCTGACCAAGAGAACATCAAGAAACTGGGGATACTGATTGTCAGAGGCGACAATGTGGTAATCATCTCACCGCCCCCAAGGTGAAACTTTTGACAAAGGGCACCGCTTCATTTGGAAAGCATGGAAGGAAACTGATCCACATCAAATGTAGGCGGTGTGGAAGACGGGCTTACCACATTACGAAGAAAAGGTGTGCTGCTTGCGGCTATGGCATGACCGCTACTTTGAGGGCGTATTCTTGGCGGACTAAGACGCTTCAGGGTCGAAGAACAAGGTAGGAGAAGACTCGCCCTTACGTCAATGGAAAGCGAAGTATCTTTTGTCAACCTTTACGAAGATGAGCGGTCCTTTGCTGTAGGATAATTGTCGGGCTTTTCTCAAGGTTGAGTTCACTATGTTGATAAGCTTCTCTTGTTCGTTTCTCCATTGTCCTGGCTTTGATGCTCCAAGCTCTAGCTTGAGCAGGTTCTCTGCCATTATTTCGGTTCCACAGATTTCCCCGTTTCGGATCAGGGATTCAACCAGAATATTCTTCATCTCATCACGCTTTTTGAGTTGACGCCATTGAGATGATGCATCCCTCAACCGCTTGTTCACTCTTGACCATTCAGAAGATGCCTTGCAGATTAAGAGCTTGACCCTTTGATTCCACTTCTTTATCCAAAGACCAGCCCATATGTTCATGAATTCTGCGAATTCTTCAGGGTTTTCCTTGTGGTAGTCCTGAATTTTCTGAAGAAGGTCATAGTCGCTCCCTTCTTGACTAATTAGGCCCCAATGAAACTTTAGGAAGTTCAGCAGGTCTTCGCATGCTATCTGTAGAACCCTTTTGTCAGATCCTTTCAGATCTAGCAGTGGATTGTGATTCTGCAAGCATTGAGTTAGCGACTGCTCGATGAAATTCATTAGGTCACGTCCCAGAGCCTTCTCCAATAATACTCGAGGGGGGGACGTAATTAAGCGTTATTTATCATATCTTCTATAACTCTTTTTGAGAAGTATTCTTAATCTCGACTGTGCTGTTATCGTAATTTTCCTATAAGTCGTAAGAATATTGATTTGATCTTCATAACTTACTTATTCGAAGCCTCTCAGGAAGATATCCTGTGAGACAAAATGAATACTCAAGAATTGGAAGAACTGCAGAGGAAAAAATCTCAGTTGCAGAAGACATTGCGGACGCTAGATGAGAAAGAGACTGACTTGGACGCCAGAGTGAAGGCACTACAGGAGAAGATGGTCAGCAAGGACATCAAGGAGCTAGAGGGAAAGATTGATGCAAAACATGACGCCATCAGCAAACTGGAGAGCAAGATCAAAGGACTCGAGGAAAGCTTCAAGGACATGCATGAGAAACCCAAGGAGCCAGTCAATGCACAGGAAAAGCCACCAGAGACAAAATCCACAGAGGAACAGGTTGTGGTGATGAACCCCCAAATAGCCCAAGGACCTCCACAGAAGCAGTCTGAGTCTGAAGATCAGAAGAAAAAGCGCAGGTTCTTCTAGAGAAAGCATGCAGTCCCTTGACTGCATGTAGTCAAAACAGCGTGTTGCCGCATTAGTTTCCAAATGCTATCTTAGCGCGTTTCAGCTGACAGCTTGGTTGTCGCTAACCTAATAGGTCAGAGCCTGCCAGCCGCATTACTGCTCCTTTTTTCCTTTCCAGATCCATCGTGTTTGGATTCTAAAAATCAAAGGCGTCGTCTTCTCAATGCCTGTAGTTCTATAGGCGCTTCATTGAATCAGTTCAGTTGAGATTCAAATCCTACTAGCCTAAGTAGTCGTGTACGCAGGGTTTGGTCTTCAAGGCATCCTATCAGTTGTTAGAGAGAATGGTGAGCGCAATAACCTAAAATAGGCGACAGTTTCCTAAGGAATGAGTTTGTGAAGGAATTGCTTGTTAGTCTGGTTGAACTGATTGAAGACTATCTGAACCTCGGACAGCTTGAAAGCGAGATCGCTGCTTCCATAATCATTTTTACTCTAGCGTTGGTCATAGGATGGATAGTATACTTCGCATTTCGACGATATCTCTCCAGATGGGCAGAACGAACGCAGACGAAAATCGATGACGAGATACTGCGTAACATCTGAGCTCCTGTTCTACTCTTGGCGCTTCTCCTAGGAGCATTCTACGGTCTGCAGATTCTGTCTTTTCTGAGACCATACTCGGAACCCTTGCAACTTATCTTCACAGTAGCCCAGATTCTGATCATCACCTTAATCGTCGTCAGAATCGTGAATGTGCTGACTGCGTGGTTTGGGGAGCGTGCAAAGCGCAAGAAGAGGGTCAGCGTCCACGTTCTCTTCGTCCTGAGGACGGTCATTCGTGCAATTGTGTACATATTCGCTTTTCTGGCAATCCTAGTTGTCTTCAGAGTCGACCTTTCAGGCGCAGTTGTTGGGCTCGGAGTAGGTGGAATCGCCATAGCTCTAGCCCTTCAGAACGTCTTGAGCGACGTCTTCAGCGCGTTTTCCATATTCTTCGACAGACCCTTCGAGGTCGGGGACTTCATTGTTGTAGGAGACTACTCGGGAACAGTGACTAAGATAGGGATCAAGTCCACTAGACTACAGCTTCTGCAGGGAGAGGAACTGGTGATGTCAAATAGGCAGCTTACAACCACAAGCCTACGCAACTTCAGAAAATTGAAGAAACGAAGAGTTGTCTTCAGGATAAAAGTCGCTGCCAACACTCCTTCAGAAAAACTCGAGAAAATTCCTTCGATGATCACAAAGATCATAGAAAAGAATGAGCAGGCAGAGTTCGACAGGGCCCACTTAATGGAATTCGGCGACTTCAGCCTCGACTTTGAAATTGTATACTACATGAAGACGTCAGACTATGGAAAATATCTGGATACGCAACAACAGATTAACTTCGACATCCTTGACGCATTCAAAGGCGAAGGAATCACTATGCCATTTCCAACACAGACAATCTTCCTCGGAGGCTCAAACCACTCACAGCCCCCATCCAATGAATGACGAAGACTTCTGATTTAAAGCTTGAAGAAAAATGGAGTTCAGCGTACTCCGTTCAGGTTGAGAGTATGCCTTTCTTTCGGCACACCGCAACTAGGAGCACGCTGACCATTGCGAAGGCAAGCAGCGCAGCAGTGGAGAATTCAGGTATTATCGTTATCTCTTCCGTTGAGTGTTCATATCTGAAGTAGATGTATGTCAGGGAGCCTTCGGTCCAGTTCCCGAAATCTGTAGGAACTCCGTTGACTAGTACTTGGTAGTTGTTCTGCCATATTCCGTCGACAACTGTGTTGGAGATGTCTACTCGAGAGAACCCGACGCTTGCTTCGCCCGTGGCAAGGAAGATGATTGTCTTTTCTGTTGCGTTCATTTCGAAGTCTGAGATTGTGGAGTTGCTGATGACTACAATGTCTTCAGGTCCTGCGAAGTCAACTTCAAAATAGTTGATCGGTCCTGCGCAGGGATACATATCCATGTTGCTCGCGTCAACACCGTAGGTTGAGTCACATATTCCGTCGCTTCCGGTTCCCATCTGATATTCACCGCTCTTAACATCGATGTTGCTATGGCTGTTCCAGAAGTTCCCTCCAATTGGCCAACCCATATCCCAACTATTGTTAAGGGATGATCCGATCCACGCTTGGTCAGTGTTATCAATGAAGCTGTTGTGGTATAGAGTGTTATTGTTAGATTGGCTTAGAAAAACGCCAGTGCTGCAGTTCTTGATCTTGTTGCCGTATATCGTGTTGTTGTTGGACACCGTTTGAATGTGAATTCCTGAATGTGTCCCATTCGTTACGTGGTTGCCTTTGACGTCGTTCTGGCGGGAATCTGAGGACAGCACCAGGTTCCAGTCGTTTTCTGCTATGGTGTTATAGCTTATGCTACTGTTGGAAGATCCGTCCAGCCTGAGGCCTTCAACGTTTCCTATCAGGGTATTGCCGGTTACTTCAATGTGGGAAGACTGCCACAGATAGATTCCGAGTCTGCAGTTTTCAATGTGGTTAGATTCTAAGTGGCAGGACTCCATGTTGCTCGCGTAGATTCCTGAGTCTCTCTGACTCCAGTCGCCACCAGCGTTCTGGATTGTGAAGTTTTTGATTACTACGTTGGAACTGTTAATGTTGATGACTGTGCCTGTGCCTTCTCCGTCGATTACTGCGGTTTGATCGACTCCATCGAGAACCAGTTCCTTGTCTATTACAATAGACTCATTGTATATTCCAGAATGCACGATTATTGTGTCTCCAGGGTCAGCCGCATCCACTGCTTCTTGGATCGTCGCTTGGTCGTAGGGAACATGAATTTCGCCGGGTGATCCACTGGCAGAGTGGCCGTTTAGTGTCAGAAGAATGAATAGCGCTGAGATTGCGATTACAGCGATTTTTCTCATAAGCATCGCACCTAGTCTTGCTAATTCAGTTTTTATGATTTGTGGCATAGCATGCAAGCAGGCGCTGAAGGTAAAACGAGGGTTCAAGATTCAGAGCGCGTACACGTGGTCTTCGTGTGAGCGGTAGCGATGGAGTCAGGCTGTCTTCGTCTTTAAGAATGCAATCTGCCCTGCGTGATACGTATTATGATCCGAGACCCCGTGAAGCATCTTTCGATATTTGATAGTATAGGATTGTCCATTAAACGAACCACGGATCTCCTTTGTGAATAGGGACTTGTCAAAGTCTTTTATGGAGTTGACAAGCTCCCGAT
>JAGLZJ010000200.1 GCA_023131555.1 Candidatus Bathyarchaeota archaeon
GAAGCAGCACAGAAAGCAAGAAAAGAGGGGATTACAGTAGTCATGGATAAATGCATCATGAGGGAACATGGACGCTTGTTCGGAGAGAAAGAAGACGCTGAGCTTGAACGCATCAAAGAGAAAAAGATCAAGGAACTCCTCCAGACTTCTGAGAAGTCCATATCAGCACCTATCAAGGTTACTGACGCTGACTTCGAGGCAGTCGTCAAGAAGCACAGGTTGATCCTTGTGGATTGCTGGGCTGACTGGTGTGGTCCTTGTCGAATGATGTCTCCAATCATCGATGAACTTGCCGGAGAATATGATGGGGAAATTGTCTTTGCCAAACTAAATGTTGACGAGAACCCTCAGACTCCCCAGAGGTTTAATATAGGGGGGATCCCGACATTGCTCATCTTCAAGGATGGGAAACTGGTGGATAGGCTGGTTGGAGCGTCTCCAAAACTGCTTCTTGAAAACAGGCTGAAGAAGTTTCTTTGAGGAGACAGAGAATGGAAGGATCTGAAAAGCGGATCATCAGCTCGCTCATATTGTTGGCGGGAATTACCTTGCTTTCTATGGCGGTTTACACAGGGCAACTATCTCAAGTTTTTGAGTTGATTAAAGGCGCTTTTGGACCAGCGATAGCAGGCATTCCGTAAACGCGCGTTCGCAACAAAGCCCAATGCGGAAAAACGAAGCCTGATTTCAATCAGGATTTCTCTTCTCATACATCTTTTCCAGTGTCCAGCGGATGCTTGACTTCAGTTCGCGCAGTCTCTCAGCTGAGACTGGTTTGATGACTATTTCTTTAAGGAGATCTTCCTCTGTGACTAACTCGTAGGAGAAGATTCTTTCCGGCTGAAGCAGACCTCTATTCGCTGAGTCTTGGTCTTTATCGCGCATTTTTGAAAGAACTCGTTCAATCAGAAACTGCTGGAAAGGCGGCGTCTTTATGTTAAAGTCGGTCCTGTCAGAAGTCACTACTCGAAGGGAGTCGCCTTCCGTGTAGAATGTGCCGAGAAGGTCGCCTTCTTTGGTCATCAAAGGAATTCCTTTTTCAGGCTCAAGCGCCTTTGATGGTGCTTTAGGCATCAGTTGTGCGCGTCTGAATCCCTTCTCCAGCAATACTTCGCTGACCAATTCGTGGAGGTTCTTGAGATCCTTCAGGGCTTCTTCTTGGTTAACGATTTTTTTTTCCAAGAGCTCCTTGAATTGGGCAAGTCGCTTTGTCTTTTGAGAAGGTTCCTCTTCATTCACCTTTAGTCAGCTCCCAAAGCTACCGGGGAGTACCTATTAAGAAGGGATTGCTCTCACAAAACTGTTTGCTAGCCGACTGATTCCTTGGCAAGTTTTGATTTGAAGTCTTTGTGCCGGTCTCCTGGAGGCTCATAGAGTGGCTGGACTTTCACTCCATATGATCGTTTCAGGAATTCCTCGAATGCTTTGAAGACAGGGCTCTCTGTTTCGTTCACCTTTAGGCAGAGAGGGTTGCCTTCATAAATTCTACTCAAGTCGTAAACTGCTGTCCTTTTAGAGAGTTGTGTGTCTTTTGTGACTGCTTCGACGAGTTGAGCTGGAGGTTTTCCCTGAAAAACCCAAGCTGTGTAAGAGACATCGATAATCTGGTAGGACTCACCGTTAGCAACAGCACGTTTTCCGCTGGAGGCAATCTTCTTGAATGTGGAGAGGTGGGTTGTACGTGCTCCGATGAAGTTGTGGTATTCTCCATTTATTTTTACGAGGTCTTCAGAAGCGGATGTCTTCCAGCCGCGACTCTTGCAGTCCTCTTTGAATCTCCCTAGAAGGCTCCAAACCAGAGGTATTTTCCCCAAACTCACCAAACCCTCCTCAACGATTGAAGGATATAGAACATTGTTCTATCTATTTGGCGTCAAATTTAAATCTATTGTAAAGAGGATGTGCAAGAAAGCAGACCACAGTGACTTGGTTTGGAAGAATGTAGGCA
>JAGLZJ010000201.1 GCA_023131555.1 Candidatus Bathyarchaeota archaeon
ATCGCTGAAGAGCTAGGAATTGATACCGCATATCGCGTCGTGGTGAACTATGCAGGAAACAAGATCAACCACGGAAGCATCGCGATGAACTGGTTTCAGCCGCCGAACTATGTTGGTGCCTTTCATAGGGGGAAGTACATCACAGACGAAACAACTAGGACTATCGCAGAGATGATGACAGCCGCAGGACTCCAAACCCAAGAGCACTCTGACGTGAAAGAAGTTGTCTGGGAAAAAACTATTCTGAACTCAACTCTCTGCTCAATCTGTGCTGTAACAGGTCAGACCATGAAGGAAGCCATGGAAAGCCCTCATACTTTGGATCTGGCTGTGAAGATTCTTGAAGAAGGACTAGCTGTTGCTAAGGCGGATGGATATGACTTTGGTGAAGAAGCTCTTGGTCGATTTGTGTCATACCTCAAAAAGGGAGGAGCACATAAGCCATCGATGCTTATTGACGTTGAACGAAGGAGACCAATAGAAGTCGATTTCATGAGTGGGGCAGTGGTTCGCTATGGCAAGAAGTATAGTGTGCCGACACCTGTCAATGGAACTTTCACAGGTATACTGAAGGGAATTGAGAGCACATACATGAAAAACTAACTGCATTGGGTGTGTTGGAACCAATAACTTTGCGGTTTTGAAATGAACGCAACAAACTCCTTCAAAGACCTCCTGTCAAAGAGAGATGAAGTTGCTGAAAGGTGGAAACGGAAAGGTAGACCTGTGGTTGGGTGGGCTTGCAGCTACGTCCCAGAGGAAGTGATTTACGCATCAGAAGCTCTACCCGTCATGGTTTTTGGAGATGTTAAGGATACAACTCTTGCGGATGTCTTCCTACCCGTAAACTCCTGTTCATTCAGTCGCAGTTGTTTAAACTCAGCTTTGAAGGGAAACTATCGATACTTGGACGGTTATGTGACTTCCAACAGTTGCGATAACCGAAACAAGATCTTTGACATGTGGAAGTACCACACTGAAATTCCACATGTTTACTTCATAAACACTCCGCGGACGAGGTTCGACGATTCTTATGATTTCTTCTATGAAGAAACTGTGAGATTCAGGACATTCCTAGAAGAAACGTTTGGGCAGGCGATTTCTGACGATGGGCTCCGAGATGTAATAGCCACGTATAATGAAAACAGGAATTGCTTGAGAGAAGTGTACGCCCTGAGAAGACAGAAGCCTCCACTGATCTCAGGAGTTGAGGCGTTGGAGATCGTCCTCTCAAGTATGGTTGTCCGGAAAGAGGTGCATAATAAGCTGCTGAAAGGCTTGCTGTCGAACGTTTCTGATCGCTCTGATCCACCGCAAGAGGGTTTGAGGTTGCTCATCTCTGGAAGTGTGATGGATGACACCAGACTGCTGAAGGTTATTGAAGACTTGGGCTGTAACGTCGTGGCAGACGATCTCTGCACAGGTTCCCGGTATTTCTGGGAGGATGTGGAACTGGACGCTGATCCTCTCAGAGCAATAGCGAAGAGGTATCTTGGAAAAGTGCCTTCCTCTTTCATGATGGATCAGAAAGCTGGACTTAAACACACAATGGACATGGCTAAGGAATTCCATGTCGAGGCTGCAATCATCGTCGATCTGAAATTCTGTGACAATCATCTTTTCGATGCCATCGCCCTCACAGACGAATTCAAGGCAGCGGGATTGCCTGTTCTTCACTTGGAGTGTGAGCATTCTCTGGGCGGTCTTCTGCAACTCAGAACGCGAATTGAAGCGTTTATAGAAATGATGAGGGGAGTAGTTCAGTGACTCAAACGAAACCGGGTATGCATGCAAGACTGCAGACTACCAAGGGGTTCTACCGAAAGCATGTTCACAAATTCTATGAAGCCGCTCATCAAGCCAAGGCGGAGGGAAAACCAGTTGCCTGGGTCGCCTCAACGTTCCCAGTAGAAGTCTT
>JAGLZJ010000202.1 GCA_023131555.1 Candidatus Bathyarchaeota archaeon
TCCTCGTCATTCCGAGACCTTGACCTGAGGAGGCGAAAACGATGTTAGGATGCTTCGAGATGAAGACCTGTACTCTGCGGTTGTAGTCCTCTTCCTCGAGAAGTTTGTCATGTGCTTCACGCTTCCATACTAGTAGAGTGAAAGCCATGATTTCTACGCCGAGTTTCTTGAAGTTGGGAATTATTTTGTAGTTTAGAAACCCTTCTTTCTCCAGTTTTGCTCTTCTTCTCGTTATCGTGGGTTGGGAAACCCCGATCTCTCGGGCCATTTGCCGATCACTTGTTCTGGCGTTCTTCATCAGTCTAGAGAGAATCGCATGATCAATGTCCTTGGGACTGCCCATATTGAATCGAATGAAACATATAGATAATGCCTCTTATGGCTTTTGGTGAGAATAACTCACGCACAAGCCCAATCAAAGTCTTCTGCACAACAGCCTCTGCGTAATAACCTCGAAAGAGATGGTCTGCATTGATAGAAAAGGGAAGAAAGAAGGGCCTTCGCTTCTTATCAGCTACCTTTCCGTCTCAAGACTAATGCGACTACTGCAAGAACCACTACACAGACGATCACGGCTAGAACTATGAAGCCGCCCACGTTGGAGGTCTCAAGAGGGGTCACAGCTTCTGCAAAGTAGACGGTGTAGAGGGGATCGTGTTCCAATCGGCATCCATCGTACATCGGGTATGATATGCGCGCACGCACAGACATTCAAACCTCAAGATACATAAACTCGATTCTCGGGGTTCACCCGTCTACGAAACGTAAGCGACCGACAGGTTTTTACTCACCTTCATGGATTTTCAAGGACTAAGGGATATCGTGATGAAGAAGTCGGAATTTATCGTGAAGTTCTACGACAAAGCCTACGAGGAGAAGACAATCGTGGAGCTAACTGAGGCTCCGGTATCAGCAATAAGCGGAGTAAGTGAGTCGGACGCTGAGGACCTAGACAAAGCCTTCGGAATCAAGACAGTGGAGAATCTCGCAACCAACAAATACATCAAGCTTGCCCAAGGCATAAGCTGCTTCTCACAGTGTTCAGGAGAGATCTTAGATAGAGCCTTCGAATCCAAGGAATATGAGAACCTCGGCAAGAAACCTGTCCACGCGATTGCAGGAGTCTCTGAGGCAGACGCGGCCCTCTTAAAGAAAGCTTTTGGAATCGACAACATCATGGAGCTAGCTGAGAACAAGTACGTAGCAGTCGCTCAGACAACGGTCTCAATGGCGCGGATGCTGATTCTCTTCATAATATAGGGCAAACGCAACGACTACCCTTCCTTCCCCTTTTTGCATGCATTTTAAAACTGAGAAACCGCAGCAGGCTACAGCATTCTCCAGATAGTGCATGTGAACTAGTCGGATTCGCCTGCAGCGAAACCGAGGTGAAAGGCTTTATGGTTACTGTCTATTGTTCTCGCAACTACACTTTCACCGATCGCTTTCTTCATGGCTTCTTTGTTTACGAGACGGGTGATTCGCGTCAGAGCTCCAAGCATCACTACGTTAGCGAAGATTTTTGAATCGAGTTTAGTCCTCGCAATCTCTGTTGCCGCTACCCCATGCACCTTCAGACTCCGAGGAAGTTTTTTCACAAGACCGCTGTCCACTAGAAGTCGGCCATCCGCCTTCAAGTCATTGATGTAGGCGTCTAAAGCGGGTTGGCTCATTGCAATCATCAGGTCACATTTCCTGACTTTCGGAAACGAGATTCTGTCACTTGATATTATCACCTCGCTCTTCGCCGTGCTGCCTCGAGCTTCTGCGCCGTAGCTCTGGGTCTGTACAACGTTCTTTCCCATGTAGACCGCTGCCCGTCCCAGTATCTGACCGGCTAGGACAACGCCTTGACCGCCTAGTCCGCAGATTCGGACTTCCGTCCGGTTCATCGG
>JAGLZJ010000203.1 GCA_023131555.1 Candidatus Bathyarchaeota archaeon
GTCAGTGCGTAATACTTGTCTACGCAACGTTCAATCGCTTTGGCGGGATTCACAACATAAACATGTTCGCGTTCTAGTTTCTGCAATAGATCCATTCTGAATATGATTTCTTCCAAAGACCCGCGCCCAATAGAACGTACAAGCAAGGCAGCTAGGTCGTCTACAACGTTGACATCTCCTGCTTCCACGCTGGGGTGGCAGGCAATCTTCGCCATTAGACTTGGGAAGCTGAGAAAAACGGAGGATACGCCCTTCCTGTCAAGTGAATTCCGCAGTTGGGTGAGGTTCCATCCTTCAGCATCGCTTCGCGAAATCACACCTATCCGCAAATGATCCGCTCCACTGATGAAGCCGACCTACAAGTTAAAAACAGTATGCGCGAACTGTTCGTATAGATCGTTGTTACTGAACTAGGCTGAGAGCGTTCAAGTAATCGTTGAACGTGTCAATAGTGATCCAGGTACCATGGTACTCTATTCCTTTCAACTCGTTTCGTCCTGCGAGAGCAGGCAGAACTGTCTTTTCGAAGTCTCCGACCTCAGGGAAGATCTTCGAAACAAGGGTTTTAGTCATCGCGTAGTGTCCAGCGTTGACGTAGAAGTCTAGTTTAGGTTTCTCTTCGAACTTCTTGACATAACCGCCATCCACCATCACTTTCCCATATGATAACGTCGGCTGAGCCAGGAGCATGGTGATTCCAGTAGTAGCTGTATTCAGCAGTCTATCTGGCTTGGAGTCCAAAGCTAAGTCGTCGACATTACAGACATAGAAGACCTCGCTCTTGAGGAGCTGGCAGGCTTTCTTTATCGCGCCTCCCGTTCCGAGTTTGGAGTCCTCGATGGACATCGACACTTCAGGGGTCTTGATGCGTTTGAAGTTTCGGTACACATTGGTTTTTAGAATGAGGTAACCGAGAAGATCCTTACTGAGAGCGAGAATTATCCTATTGAAGCCGTTCTCTGCAAGCCAGCTCACCTGCTTCTCAAGAAGGGTCTCATCTCCGAAGTTCAGTAGAGGCTTCGGAATCTCCGCGTCCGGCTTAAGCATCCACGCTTGCCCACCACAGAGAATTACCGCTTCCTTCCCTGCCATGGTCGAGTCAATTCACCGTCGTTTAGTCTGCTGCGCGCGCATAAAGGCTTGTTGGTGGCCTACGCCAGTGTGTGAAGCTGATCAGCGTATTTAGTGCGGTATAAAAAGAGAAGGTGCTATGGGATTAAGCCCCATAGTTTCCTGCTGCAATAACGATGTCGAAGATGTCAACGTCCCCGTCGCCATCGATGTCGGCGCTGGGAACGTAGCCTGGGTCTCCTTCACTTGTACCATAGGCGCCTGCGATGATCACGATGTCGAAGATGTCAACGTCTCCGTCGGCATCTTGGTCGCCTGCTGTGGTTACGAAAATGTTGCCATCGTCCATGAGGTTATCTGCGAGGTCTGTTTCGCCTATAACTTGCGTGACGTTAACGCTGATGGTGTAGTTGCCTTTTGTCCATCCAGTAGTGTCCCAGACTATCTGGATTGTTTCAGATGTGAGTCCAGCGAGTAGGATCTGGGTTGTGTTGAATACTGTTCCGTTAGCTCTGACCGAGAAGCTGATGGTCTCCACGAAAGTTCCTTCATTGGCGATGGTTACGTTCATGCTGGCAGGGTATGATTCACCGATCATCGAGGTCATTAGTACTATATCTGTGACCGCACAATCGTGTATTCCTGGTGCAACTTCTACGGTGCCGTTGACAATCTTGTGGATTATGGGTGTGCCATTGCGTTCGGTGAGGTTACTGGAGTGGATGCCGAGGGTGCTATTGCCCGCCGCCTTTGCGTGGAAGGTCATGTTGTAGACTACGCCGTCTCTATCAGCTGGGTCATAGCTTGACGA
>JAGLZJ010000204.1 GCA_023131555.1 Candidatus Bathyarchaeota archaeon
GGAGCATCCATTATTCCGCCTATTCTTGACGGAAGATAACGCTGTGAGAAGTTCAGTAGAACATCAATAGCCAATATGAGAGCATCTTCGTCTCCGTCGCAATCACGGCGCTTTGCTGAATGCCAGAGAGGATGTGCATAGCAGACATTGAGCTCAGTGAACCCGATTATCCTGCCGAGAATACCAACGCACGTGTGTGGAGCCAAACCTATGACGAGATGACCGACCAAGTCCGCCTCTTGTCTGAGATCATAGAGTTTTCTCTGACCATACAGTTTCTCAAGGAGTTCGTCAAGGAATCGCGCTACTCGAAGGAAATATTCCGAGTTCTTTCGAGGGATGACTATGTCTTGCATTTTAAGCTCGCATATCTGCTCTTCTTGCTGTAAGGGGTCACCGTTGAAGTCGGTGTGATAGCCCAGTTGTCTGAGGACTTCAACGGAGACGCCTATCTCGGAAGGTTTAAAGTGTGTTAAAGGGGCGTTTGTGGAGTCGAAACGCGTTGTCCCATCCTTGTAAACGGAGAGATCTTCTCTGGCACGCATGATTCCTTTCGCCAGTGCTTCAGGAATTTTGTCTTTGTTTGAAAGACCTTTGACGCCTTTTATTACCCTAGGTGGATTCACCTTGAGCTCGTTGCAGGCGGCTTTGATCGCTTCTTTCAAGTTGATACTTCTGCGTCTGAAGCCTTGAGTGGTAACATTGCATCTTCTGCATACACCATCCTCGGAGGTCTTTCCACAACGAGGGCAGATCCGTGAGATTACGGTCTCAGCGTGGCAGGACGAACATTTACTTCGAAGGGTTCTGCTTTGGCACTGTGGACAGTATCGGTCAACTAGATCAGTATGGATCAGCCCCTTTTTAGAGGCTACAACCAAATCCCGTTGGGATCCACCAGCCAAACCTACGGGAAACAGCAGGTGTACAGTGGGTTTCATCTCTCGCCTTTTCGCCTTCTCCGGGCGACCCATCCTAGCTCCTACAGTTGTCGGTGCCTTAGCGCGAATCGGAATATTAGATAGATGTCTTATTGCTTCAAGGGTAGAGACTGTAACATCAACGTCCTCTTTATCTGAATCTAGGTTCAGACAGAATGCCAACACAACGGCATTGCCTTCTTCAACCACTATTTCATTCTTATCAACGTTGTGTGGAAGGTATAGGCGCTCCAAAATGCTCTTAGCCTCAGCGTTGGACTCGAGGATAATACGATTAATTTTCCCTTTCTTGCGCGTAATCTTTGAATTACATACTATGTGACGCAGTTCACCAAGTTCTTTAGGCGTGATGTTAGACCAAACGGGGCTGTACATTGGATGGAGTGGAATAAAAAGAGTCTTGGAAAGCATTATCGCCTCGGTTGCATCTGGCTTGCTCTCATAGGGATTCCGCAGAAGACCTGCTAGATGCTCCACAGAGGTTCCGGCGACTTTCGCCGCAGCTTCAAAGTCTCCATGAAAGCGAGTGTCGACGACTTCTTTTAATTCCGCCGCCCACCACTCCTCAGTATATCCAGAAGGGCAGAGAGCACGGTTATTGTAGAGAAAATCGCCGAAGCTGACTAGTAAGTCACCTAGTGAGAGAATTTTGTCAATCTGCCCATCCTTGATCCGACTATCGCTCGTCACGAGAATAACCGAGCCGTCTTTGAGCAATACAGTTGGAGGTGAGATGGAGTCTACAGGCATAACAATGCCACCCTTGCCCGGTAACTCCAGTCGCATCTGTGTGCCTGCTGCCAAGAAGTTTTTCAGAACAGTCATCGTTGAGGGGTGTACGCCTACTGCAGAGAGTCCAGTGTTCCTTGCACGACCGTAACGTAGTCTGAAACCTCCTGGTTTTGAAGGGAAAGAAAAGACAGGGCGTCCTGCAATTACG
>JAGLZJ010000205.1 GCA_023131555.1 Candidatus Bathyarchaeota archaeon
AGGGCTGATGGTTATCTGAAAGAAGGGGGTGTTGTCAAGTTTGGCGATGCTGCATTGAGAGTATTGCATACGCCCGGGCACTCGCCAGGAAGTATTTCGCTTCTAGGTGAGAAGTGTGTCTTCACGGGTGACACTTTGTTCTCAGGTTCAATTGGCAGGGTAGATTTGCCCGGTGGTTCTGGGGAAGACATAATGCATTCTCTGCTGCATAGGCTTGCAGAGCTTCCAGATGAGCTCATTGTATATCCGGGTCATGGACCACAGACAACACTTTTGCGGGAGAAGCAGAGCAATCCTTTTCTGCAGAGTGGTTTTGATCGCTCACTTTTAATGTAAATTATGGAGCTGTGCCTGCGGTCTGGCACGATCTCCAATCTGATGTCGTAATTAGTAAGACTTAAATCTCTTTATGCGATTATCTCTGATGTAACCCAAAAAGGAGGGATAAGAACAAATGAGGAGACTTCTCAAGAACCGAAAGGCGCTCAGCCCAGTAGTCGCAGCAATCATCCTAATCGCCGTAACAGTCGCAGTTTCAATCGCAGTAGCCGCATGGATGGGAGCACTCACAGTCGGATTCATGCAAACCGAAGAACTCAAATTCATCAACTACGGATGGGACACCTCAAGCCCGGCCACATACATTGTTCTCAATGTAAAGAATACTGGTTCCCAGCCCGTCACAATTACTGATGTCCGTGTTAGCGACGCGCTAGCCTACGTAGATGGTGAATCCGTGCTTTCAGAAACGTTGGAGGCCGGGGGTTCAATAAGCCTCAATATAACTCGTTCAGCCGGTGCACCCTACACAGAATACACGTCTGGAACCCAGTACGAGTTCACAGTCATCACTGCCAAGGGCAACGCGTTCGGTCCCTACATCAAGACAGCGCCTTAAGACATTGTGGTTCCTATAGTTTGAAAAGGGGGGTAGGGAAACACCCCATTTCTTCCTTATCTTGGAGGGATAAAAATGGTAGTTGAGTTAAAAGAATACGAGTCAGCAACAGATATTGCAGAGTCAATAGATAGTGAAATCAGTCGCACAAAGAGTGTCCTAGGGGAATATCTGCGTCGCCTTGATGAGATCAGGGCTTTAGCAGAGAGATCGAAGAAGGTCCGCGACGTAGTCCTAAAGCTGGCTGGCAAAAAAGCAAACAAAGAAGAATTGGGCGAAATCTCAATCGGCGGCTTGAAGGTTGTTCTGGATGCAAATCCTTTCCACGAATTGACCTCAATTGAAGAAGTTGTAAGAAGCCAGCAAGACAGGCTATTAATTCTGCAGAAGTCAAGAGAAGCCCTGAAGTGGATTGATCAAGTGGGCGATACTGATGGACTGAAGTACCTAGTCCTAGAAAAAGACGGAATACCCGAGAAGGTGCTCTTCAAGATTTCCTAAGGTGAGAGAGTTGACTGATGAAACCCGTTCGTTTGCCCTAGAAACAACTTTAAACGAGATTCGAAACGCCTGTCCAAATGTTCAGGCGTCTTTCTTACTCGACAAAGAAGCAAATATCATAGCACGAGACTCAGAAACGTCTGAAGCAGACGTCGAACAGATAAGCGAACTCCTAGACGCAATGCTTGAAAAAGCAGATGCAATAGGTGGCTTGAACGCATTGGTGATAGAAGGCAGCAAAGGCAACGTCCACCTATCAAGCATCGAAGACATGTATCTAACACTGGTAGCCCCAAAGAAGACCGACATGGAGAACCTTCAGACGATCCCACGAGTACTAATACCAACTGTAATAAAAATCCTGGATACTCTCCCTACCTCCCCAAAACGACCCATTCCCAAGATCCCTGTAACTGAACCTGAAAAGATGGAAGAGGACGAGCCCGAAGAAGAAGACGAAATAGACGAAGAA
>JAGLZJ010000206.1 GCA_023131555.1 Candidatus Bathyarchaeota archaeon
GACTCATATGAGACAGTCATTAAATGCAACTACACGGTTGCTTCTTTCTCGCTCAATCAATCGCTCAAACAACTCAGTTTCAGGATAACAGGACCAGAAGGGTCCGGTGGCTTCTGCAACATTACCATCCCCAAAGACCTGATCAGCATCGAAGAGCCATCCGAGAAGTGGCTCGTGATGATTGGTGCGGAAGCACCTGCAAGCATCGTGGAAGAAGACGAGAACTCAACGTTAATCCATTTCAGATACGTCCTTGAAGCCGACGAGAACCGTGTTCGGGTAAAAGTCAGCAGCCTATATCTCCCAACCGCTTACTTTGAGTATTATCCAACCTCTCCATCAATCAGGGAGCCTGTAAACTTCACGGATGTCTCCATCCCCAGTCCAAACGGAACAATTGAATGGCGTCAATGGAACTTCGGTGACGGATCTTCAGAAAAGACATTGGAAACATCCGTGCTCCACCAGTTCACTGAGAAGTCCACGTTCATGGTTACGCTTACTGTGATTGACGAAAACAATCTGACGGATTCCACGTCGAAGACGGTTACGATCAGAAACCTGCCACCAAGCGCTGACTTCAACTTTCTTCCAACTGAACCTGAGGTCTGTGAAGCTGTGGAGTTCAATGCCTCTGGAAGTAGCGATCCTGAAGGGAACATATCTCAGGTTCAATGGGATTTCGGAGACGGGTCAGAGACGGTTATAGGAGAGGAGGTTACAGCATCTCATCTTTTCGAACATGCTGGAACCTTCAGTGTGAACTTGACAGTTTACGATTCGGATGGCATACCAGACTCCACAACTAGAAACGTGACTGTCCTGAAGGGGGGGCTGAATCTTCAGCTGAGGGCATCAAATGAAACAAGATTAGGGCATCTGTTGAAAGTGAACGCGTCACTCATAAATAATTGCGGTGGTCCAGTTGAAGCAGCACAGATCGAGTTCCACATCTACCAAAATGGGGAAATCCTGAGTGAGAGCGCTGTGACCAACACTAATGGAGTGGCGAGAGCAAGTTTCTCGCTGAGTCAAGTTGGGGAATACAGAGTTGAAGCAAAGTACCTGGGCAACAATGACTACCGGGAGATCAGCACAGAGGCAACGATCACGATACACCCTTCATTGACGTCCATGGATATCTTAACTGAAGACAAGGTCGCTCAAGGCCAGAAGACAATGATCTACGTGACCCTGAACGACGAGAACAGCAATCCTCTCAGCGGAATTGAGCTGGAGCTGAAGTTTTACAACGGCACTGGCTGGCAGACAGTAGAATATTCTACAACTAACCAGAGCGGTGTGGCATCATTTTCGTATGTCCCATCTACCGCGGGGCAACATATCATGAAGACCGTCTTCGAAGGAACTACTACGCATGCAGCTTCAGAGAAGGAGTTTGCTCTGACAGCTAAGTCTTCAGAGACCGATTATGCACCGTTCGTCCTACTAGGCATCATCCTAATTGCGGGAAGCATCGTATCATTCATGGTATGGAGAAGGAGGAGAACTCCGCGCACCTAACGCCATACTGGCTATAGAATCGGAAGAGAAATCATGAATCGATTACGCCTACTAACGTCGATATGTACAGCGCTGATTCTGATCCTTCTGTACGAGGCGATCGCTGAAAGAGCTGTAGTCGAAGAGGCTGCTTCGCTTGAACGCGTTATCAAAGTGCCGGATAACTTCAATTCCATACAGGAAGCTGTAGATGAAGCTCAAGAAGGGGACAAAGTTGAAGTGTCCCCGGGCACGTACTTCGAGCACGTTCTAGTCAACAAATCTGTCTCAATATCGGGCACAGATGGACTCAGAGTAATCGTGGATGGAGGAGGAGCAGGCGTAG
>JAGLZJ010000207.1 GCA_023131555.1 Candidatus Bathyarchaeota archaeon
GAAAACCCAACAATTGAGAAGATTCACAGTACCATCAGAGAAAAAGGATACGCGACCCATGGTAAACATCACGAGATATACTTGAGCGATCCGCGCCGATGTGCGCCCGAGAAGCTGAAAACGGTGATAAGGCAACCGGTAAAGTAGGGCATCGCGTGGTTCTGTCGTCTTAGGGTTCTTTTATAGCTGTAGTTTCACCGAAAGACTTGAATGCTCCTTCGGCTTTTGCCCACTCTAGCCCCATAGCTATCTTATTCTCTGAGATTTTTCTTATGTAAGCGCGCCATCTTATTCCGTCAAACTGCTTTGGAGAAGGTTCCTGGGACACCTCAAACCTAATCTCGCTGTCCGTTCTGATGTATTCGACTTCGTTGTTGACGAACCCGTAGGAGTAAATATCCTTCCGTCTGAATTTTCCTTTTCTAGGATCGTAATAGAGGAAGGATGCGGCTTTGTGTACGAGTTTCCCCTTATTCCAAGCCTCGTGTCTTCCAGTTATGAACTTGTCACCGAGTTCAGCTGAGAAAACATGGGTGCTTTCAATTACTCCTTCTTCTCCAAATTCGTTCTTGGCTGTCCCTTTCCACCGACCGATAAGAAACTTCCACTGCTCCAAGGGAGAACTTGAACTCATTTCAAACACTTTACATGAGCACACATATAGAAGCGTATTAGGGTTGTTTTCGGTAATAGTTTACTCTAGGTTGTGCGGGCGTGAGGATCCAATACGTAATTCTTAAGCAGTGGAGAAGTGTTTTATGGATCACGACCCACTGTAGGTTGAGGCGAAGTGGTGACTCCGCTCATACCTCCTCAAGCTAACGCTCTACTTCAGATAATCATCGCGGTTTCGCTCATGTATGCATACTTTCTGTCTTTGTTCCTGACTGTGACTCTCGCTGTCACCTTCCTCTTCAAGAGAACGCGCGGATTGAAGTGATCGGGCAGTTCCTTTTGGCTTTCCGGGAAACATTGGAAGCTGCTTTAATTGTTTCTATTATCTTGGCGTATTTGAAAAGAACTAGAAGGAAACGCCTCTTATCTTATTCACTGTATGGTGTCTACATCGCCATCGCAGCCAGCCTCACAGTAGGCGTAGCCGTGTGGTTCATGTTTGGCGGCTTGTCGGGACCCTTGAAAGCACTATTTGAGGGAACTGCGGCAGTTATCGCTGTCTTCGTATTGTCCTCAATGATCGTTTGGATGGCTAGAAAGGGTAGAGAGATAAGACGGGAATTAGAGAGGCAGCTAGAAGCTGTTGCTGCTCGAAACGCGATCATGGCTATTGTAGGGTTCTCGTTCGTTGTGGTTTTTCGGGAAGGACTGGAAACAGTTCTCTTCTTGACTCCTTTCATGGTCGAGGATGCTACTGGAACATTGGTGGGAGCGGGGTTGGGAATCGCTGTTTCTTTGATTCTGGCATATACCATGTTCATTTTTGGTATGAAGCTGAACATCGGGAGGTTCTTCTTTGTGACTAGCATATTACTTGTACTCCTAGCAGGAGGGCTCATTGGCTATGGAGTTCACGAACTCCTAGAGTATTCAAAGGACGTTGGAGTGGAGACCGGTTGGCTTGGTAGTTACGCGTATGTTCTTGACATCCCGGAGAGTAACCTCCTGCATCATAAAGGAATCGTAGGGTCTGTTCTTGCAGTAATGTTTGGCTACACGGTCAAGGCTGAATGGCTCAGGCTCATTGCGCATTTCTGCTATTTAGTAGGAGCTCTTCCGCTGGTTATGCTCGTTTATAAAAAAAGCGTACCGAAGACAAGGCAGAATTGAAGAGCACTAGCGTGTATGTCCTAGATGTTTCCATACTTTCTGAACAACAGAATGCCGATCG
>JAGLZJ010000208.1 GCA_023131555.1 Candidatus Bathyarchaeota archaeon
CTCTTCCGGCGGGAATGGTTCAGTATGTTCCTCTGGCTTCTCTTCGGAAGCTTGCTGGGGCATTGTTGCTTCGTCGTCATCGCTTCCTGTATCCATAATTATCTCAATCCTCTGCTCAGGGTTCGTCTCTACTTCTGGCTCAACCGCGTGGGTTTCCTCGCTGACTTCTGGAGGAGATGCTTCAGACTCTGAGTAGCCGAGGCTGGTGATTGCGTCCTTTATCTTAACAAGCTCACCCTTGGTGGTGTCAAGGCCTAGAGAAAGCACTGTGTTTTCGCGAGAGTATGTCTCTTCTTCGATTTCACCGGATACGCGCCTGATCTCCGAATTCACAAGCAGGACCTCGAGCAGTCTCATCTGTTCCTCCATCTCTTTGATCTTGTTTCTCATTTTCTGTACGAGTAGGGTTTGCCTTTCCTCAATCTCAGCGATGCCGGCATCGATCTGTCTTGTGAATGAATCGTAGGTAGGCTGAGAGACTTTCTCTTCATTATGAAGTTTCTCCAAAGCGTCCTTCTTCTTCTGCGCAAGCTCCAGTTCACCGATTATCTTCTCTAAGGAATACTTCCATGAGATCAATTGATTACACCTTAGCCTGTGTAAGGCTAAATACCAAAATAACCTTTGATAAGGCGAACCTTGATAAAAGGAAGGCGAAAGCCCCCTATTATTGACAGAAAACCCTAAAACGAAGGTTTCCGTCATAACATCTACGTGTATCCGAAACTGATAGGCGGTCGCTTAATGCCTTATAAGGCTACTTACGCGCGTGCTAAGTTGATGCACGTTTCCTGTAGGATTCACGTATCTTTTTAGCAAGTTCAATCCCCTCTATCGTGAATGATCCTTCATAGTCACATTCTTGGCATTTCCAGAGGGATGGACGGTAGTAGATAAGGAAATCTAGCCTGGGAGATCCACACTTAGGGCAGAACTTTGCCTTCTTCAAGCGTTTTTCCTGTTTTTTGGTTTTCAGAAGTGACTTCTTGTGCTGCTTCTTTTTCTTGAGTAATTCGCCGAAACTACCGAAATCGAAGTCCGAAGCTCTGCTCTCGCATAGTGGACAGATCACGCCAGGTTTCAGCTTGTCGTCGAAAGGACATTTCTCATTAGGACAAGTCCAGAGTGACAAGCAGCGTAGCCTCCAGGAGACTCTGTGTGCTGTTCCTTTAATGAGTTTGTGCGCGTGAAGTCTCTGGCAGGTTCAGTTCCTTCAAAGCACCATAACCACGGGAAGAGTGCCTTTATGTTTAGGAGAGATCTATTGAGCTACGTTAGCGTGTGTATGGATGTTGTGGACAGCTACACACAACTGCTTTTTACGTTGCAGGATGAATCGTAGATGACTGGAGCATACTCAAATTGGATGTTGAAGAAATTATGGTTAAGAAAGTCGTTAGGATTACAGCTGACGCAACAGTGAAGGACGCTGCTAACCTGATGAACCACCACGACATTGGATGCTTGATTGTGGCTAATGATGGCAGAGTCTCAGGCATAATGACTGAAAGGGATGTTCTGAGAAGGGTTGTAGCAGCATCTAAAGATCCGGAGCAGACCAAGGTTTCAGATGTGATGTCTAAACCGCTGATAGTAGGTGGACCAACGATGTATATCGAAGACGCTGCAAAACTGATGTTCAGAAGGAACATAAAGAAACTCCCAATAGTGCAGGATGGAGAGCTCGTCGGCATGTTGACTTTATCCGACATTGCGCGAGTCGCAGACGTAGAACCACAAGTCGCCAAGGTAGTCGGAGATCTAAAGAAAGCCGGGTGGCTTCCCACAAGGAAAATGAAGAAAGTCATCGACTTCTACATAGCCTGACCAAGTTGAAGTGCGC
>JAGLZJ010000209.1 GCA_023131555.1 Candidatus Bathyarchaeota archaeon
GTATACTGCAAGGTCTCTCCATGGAACCACCAAAGAAGTATTCGCCATGTTTGAAAAGCCTAAACTTATGAGTAGCCCGTTGATCACTCCAATAATTAATCCAATGAGACCCAGAACAACCAGTTCCAGGAGTACAGACAGCATCACCTGCGTTTTCGGAAACCCAATGGCTCGCATCATCCCGATTTCTCGTTTCCGCTCTGCAACGTTTCGTATGGATATTATGGCTAAACCTACAGCTCCGATAACCAAGCCGAACGTGACATATATCTGGAGAAAAGAGATCATTCGTTCCACCATCTCTAAGGAAGCCTTAATTTGTGAATAGAGGACTTTTGCATTAGCAACAATGAAGTTGTCGCCAACTAGGAGGCGATATCCTTCGTCGTTGGTGTTAGTGAAAGCTTCAATCGCTCGTGCAATTGAGCTAATCTGCCCGTCATCAAAGTCGTAATTGGTTTTTATCAGGTAAAAGTCGAATTGGTTGGGAGCCCTAGATATGGGGGTTTCGCCGTCAGCTTCTCCAAGAAAGTTTGTCTGATGTGACCAGTTGTCAGAAAGGTAGAGTTTTCCTAGAGCCTGAGCAAAGTTACCTTCTCCTCCACCGAACGCGAAGGATGTCATGTGGAAACCACCAGCACGCTCGGAAGCTAATCGGCCCCCCACTGTGAAAGCTTGGTAAACAGGTAACCCGAAGGCAGAGGTATTCATCGGTATCCACAGCTGAAGCCCTACTGGGAGAAACAGCGAGTCTGTGAAAATGATCGGGTTCTCGATAGCGACACCTTCGTCGTCTCGAAGGACATCGACGTCTTTCAGTTCATTACCACTGAGAGCACCCAAAGCCTGAAAGTCGCTCAGATCAACGTCCTCTTCAAAGAAGGAAATCATCGAAACATTGTAGGCTGCCATTTGATAGACGGGATCGAAGTATGAGTCCCAAGCGTCTTTGGACATACCAAGTAGTTCCTCGTCTGTCTTATCAAGTGTGTATTGCTCGCGAACTCCATCGGGAAAGCTGCTCAGGTAGAAATCGTATCGCCAGTTAGGATCAGATGAATCAGAGGCATTCCCCCTAATCTGTTCGGAGCGGAGTTCGCCGTATCCAAATGGAAGCAGATCCGTCTGCGGATCGAATTCAGTTGAATTCGGGTCCTTTAGAGCCACAAACTTCGTAAAGTCAGCAGTTGTGCTGAAGGTTTTGAACCCGATCACATCCAATATCTGGGTATCTAACTTGTGCAATTCATCTATGTATGAAGTTCCATTCAGCAACGCCTCCGGTTTACTCAGGGACAAGGACAGGTCTATTCCTCGGGAATCTTCCTCCGCTTGAGCGATTGTGCCCTCAAAGCTGCTCGTCACTAATGTGGCAACCGTCACATTCAGCGTCAGAATCACCGCGAAAATAGCGAAAGTTAAAGTCGAACGTGTTCTGTGTGACGAAATCAAGGCAGGTGCTATCTGCGCGACTCCCTTCACTCCACCGATCTTGACGAGAGTATTCCTAAGAGCGTTCATAATAGGTGTTAGGTTAATCGCCACAAATAGCACAGCTCCAATCATAATCTCTGCGACTCCGATTATCAAAATGTCAGGTGCCATGCCGACAAAGTCCGTTACCCATTCTCCCAAGGCCACGCCAAAGAAGAGGCTAGGTATGGTCCAAAGAGCGACTGCTACGAAGGCAATGGCTTTTATTCGATCGATGAAACGTGAAGCCACAAGACCTAGTCCAGAGGTTAGTAAACCAGCTCCCATCAGAATATTTCTCCATTCACTCAATGAATCCCATCCTTCATGCCCCCAGAGAACTTGAGAGCTGTCGTCAAAAA
>JAGLZJ010000021.1 GCA_023131555.1 Candidatus Bathyarchaeota archaeon
TTCTTAGATTCTTTGTCTTCCTTCTTCACCTGCTGCGCGGCGGTCTGCTGATATACGGCAGTTCCTATATCTTGGAGGGTGTTCTTCAACTCCTCGTTTCTCGACTTGATTTTTTCAACGTCTGTTCCTGCCGAAGCTTCTTTCAAGTTCTCAATTGCTTTGTCAATCGTCTCCGTCTGATCCTTAGTGAGTTTTTCACCCAAGTCCTTCTTTGTCTTCTCTGCTGTGTATATCATACCGTCAGCGTTGTTTCTTGCCTCAGCTTCCTCAAGTTTCCTCTTATCCTGTTCAGAAACCTGCTCCGCCTCTCTGGTCATCCTCTCTTTTTCTTCATCAGAGAGTTTCGTGGATGCAGTTATCGTTATCTTCGCTTCCTTTCCAGTGCCAAGATCTTTGGCGCTCACATCAAGTATACCGTTTGCGTCAATGTTAAAGGTCACCTCAATCTGCGGAACCCCTCTTGGTGCAGGAGGTATCCCTCCGAGGTTGAAGGTTCCAAGCATCACGTTATCCGTTGCCATTGCTCGTTCTCCTTGGAGAACATTTATCGTGACAGCATTCTGAAAGTCTGCCGCAGTCGAAAAAATCTGGCTCTTCTTTGTAGGGATAGTTGTGTTCTTCTCGATCACTTTGGTGAATATTCCTCCGAGCGTCTCGACGCCAAGTGTTAAAGGTGTAACGTCGAGAAGAAGCAGGTCCTTCACGTCGCCGGTTATCACTCCCGCCTGAATGGCTGCCCCTGTTGCCACGCACTCCATTGGGTCTATTCCCCTCTCAGCCTTTTTCCCCATTATCTCTTCCACAAATTGTTGTACAAGGGGCATTCGTGTCATTCCACCGATCAGGATGATTTTATCTATATTTGAGGGGGTCATCTTCGCTTCTTTGAGAGAACCTAAGAGCGTCTTTCTGGTTTTGTGGACTATCGGCTTCGCCAATCCTTCGAGATTTGCTCTGGTCAAGGTTCGGTGAAGATGCTTAGGGCCTTTCTCATCTGCACCTATGAAGGGTAGGTCAACGTCGGTGGTGAATAGCGTAGATAGCTCTATCTTCGCTTTCTCGGCGGCTTCCTTCACTCTCGTCATTGCAGCCTTGTCGCCTTCAAGGTCGATTCCTGTCTGTCTCTTGAACTCCTCAATGATGTTGGCCATGACTGCCCTGTCTATGTCTCCCCCTCCAATCTTGGTGTCTCCGCTTGTGGATATCACTTGAAACACTCCTTGCCCGAAATCCATCACAGTCACATCATGTGTGCCTCCGCCAAAGCTGAATACCAGGATCTTCATATCCTGTTCGAGTTTGTCTATTCCATAAGCTAGACAGGCCGCCGTGGGCTCATTCAATATTCTTTGAACTTCAAGACCAGCGATTTCGCCAGCATCCTTTGTCGCCTGACGTTGATTGTCGTTAAAATGAGCTGGAACTGTTATGACAGCTCCATCAACATTGAAACCTAGAAAGTTTTCCGCGTCTTTCTTTATCTTCTGAAGTATGAAGGCTGAGATCTGCTGAGGCGTATATTCTTTCCCGAGAATCTTCACTTTGTAGTCTGTTCCCATCTCCCTCTTTATCTCGAAGATTGTGTTCTCAGGATTTGCAGAAGCCTGTCTCTTTGCAGGTTCTCCTACCAACAGCTGTCCGTCCTTAGTGAAGGCTATGACTGAAGGAAACATCTTCCCTGCCATGGTAGGACCTTCTGCACTTGGAATCACCGTTGTGCGCCCTCCTTCAAAGATCGCTGCTGCTGAGTTTGTGGTTCCGAGATCTATACCGACTAGTTTGCGACTGGACTTCGTTTCATTCATTTTTCTCTTCAACCCCTTTACGAGGAGGTTCTACTGCAATCTTGACTATGCTTGGTCTAATCACTTTTCCCTTCATTATATATCCCTTTCTTAATTCCTTGATGATTGTGCCTTCATTCACTTCTTCTTGCTCTACTCTTTCCACTGCGTGATGTTTTGATGGATCAAAGACTGTGTTAACGCAGTTTATTGGAGTTACGCCTTCATTCTCAAATGCTTTCGTCAACTTCTTCAAAGTCATCTCCACTCCCTCAAGTAGTGCTTCCTTTGAGTCGGATGCTCTGGCAGAGTTTGTAGCGGCTTCAAGCTCATCAGCAACTTCCAACAGATTGGCGACAAAGGGCTCACAGCAAAACTGCCTGATCTGCCCCATCTCTCGTTCAGTCCTTTTCTTGAAATTCTCAAAGTCTGCCTGCAGATATTGCAGTTGAATTAAGCATTCTTCTGAGCGCTTTTTTTCAGCATTTAGCGCGTCAGTTAGAGTCTTGAGCTTGGTCTTGCCTGGTCTTGTCCTACAGGAAGTCTTCTCCCCTTGAGGATCTTTCAATTAAGCGTTCCTCCGGTAAATCTCTAAAGATGCGCACACCGAAATATATACGTCCTCCTAGCTGAGTGTGCAGACCTCAAACTCTTCTGATTAGACCTGCTGTAACTCGTAGCTTCTATCTGACGGTTTAAATAGAGGAAGAAAGGTTTATCGTAGGACGAGGTCAAAACATGGGTTCAAAATCGCCTACTGGTGAATTTGCTGCGAGACAATTGGTTAAGAAACGGAAGAAGCTTCGTTGGAAAGATCAGTACTACAAGCGAAGGATGCTGAGATTGGATGTTAAGGCTGACCCACTACAAGGCGCCCCAATGGCCCGAGGCATCGTTCTGGAGAAGGTTGGCATCGAAAGCAAGCAGCCCAACAGCGCCATCAGGAAATGTGTCAGGACTCAGCTCATCAAGAATGGCAAGTCAATAACCGCCTTTCTACCTGGAGACGGCGCATTGAACGTGGTTGATGAACATGACGAAGTACTTGTCGGAGGTATTGGAGGGGCTCGTGGGAGAAGCATGGGTGACATTCCCGGCGTGCGATGGAAGGTTATTATGGTCAATGGCGTTTCTCTGAAAGAACTCGTCTATGGGAGAAAAGAGAAACCCATGCGTTAATGGTTGGCGCGAGATGAGTAAAGCGAAGAAAGACCTCAAGCTTTTCGGGAAATGGAGCTTCCAAGGAATAGAAGTGAATGATGTTGGTCTAAAGAGGTATGTATCACTCAGACCAGTCTATTTTCCTCATAGTATGGGTAGGCACGAGCACCGCAGATTTCATAAATCTGATGTGAATGTTGTTGAGCGTTTGATCAACAATCTCATGAGACCTGGGAAAAACGCTGGGAAGAAGACGTGGGCCACTGGCGCAATGAGAAATGCCTTTGAGATCATCCATCTTCAGACTGGAAGGAACCCCATTGAAGTCTTGGTGGAAGCTGTACAGAACTGCGCTGCGTGTGAAGATACGACTAGAATACGTTATGGCGGAGTTGTTTACCATCAAGCAGTTGATGTCTCTCCTCAGAGAAGAGTGGATTTAGCTCTCCGTCTTCTTGCGGAAGGCGTAAGGAAGGCAGCCTTCGGTAAAACTCGCTCATTCGAAGAATGCCTTGCGGAAGAGCTTACTCTTGCCTCGGCGAATAATGTTAGGTGCTTTTCGATCTCGAAATGCAACGAGATGGAGCGAATCGCACGGTCGTCACGTTAGCCTAAGGCTTATTGCAGGTGTAGTTCAATAATGTCCTTATTTTGTAATACAAAGGACAAACCAACCTTCTGAGGGCTGAACTGAAGCCTTTTCGACCATACTTTGGCATAGGAGAATCGCTCATAGAAGTCGCTGTGAATCTGCTTCGCCAGTTCAGCTACGGTTGCCCCTTTCTTCAGAATGAAGGGTCTCTTGGAAGGAGTTTTTTCTCTAGGCTCTTTTGTGTAGACCTTGACCACTTCCAGCGCGCTGAAGATCTCTGCACCTATTTTCCTCAGTCCTGACCCGCTTTTGCATGATATTGGGGTTATCTTCAATCCACCCCTCGCTGAATTTGTGAGTTCTGCTAGCCTCTTTCCTGCCCCTGCAACGTCAGATTTATTGGCTATAATGATTGATGGCTTGAATATTGCGCTCTCAAAGATCGCCTCTTCTACGTCGTCAAGAGTAGCTTGACCAAAGATTCTTACGACTGCATCGTTTACTCGGTAACTTCTCATCATTGCTTTTACTTCTTTTGTTGTGCAATCGAGAAGCTTTCCGATGACGGCTATTCTGAGACCGGTTCCCATATGTGTTTTCTCAATCTGGACGTTAGCGCTCGGCCTGCTGGTGTATATTCGTCCCCTCTCAAGTTCGTTCAGGATGAGCGAGAGCTGTTGGCGGGGATCTCTGAGCAGATCAACCATCACGATTAAGGCATCAGCGTTTCGAGCTACAGCCAGCGTCTTCTGACCCTTTCCTTTGCCTTCAGAAGCTCCTTTAATGAGGGCTGGAGCTTCGACGAGCTGAAATTGCAGGTCTCCAAATAAGAGCATGCCGGGAACTGGTTCACGTGTTGTGAAGGGATAATTTGAAACCTCGACTTTTGCATGCGTTAAGGCAGCGAGTAGGCTGCTTCGCCCGACGTTTGTTTCTCCCAGAATCACAATTTGAGCTGCCCCTTCTTTCTCGACGAAAAATCTAGCTCTTTTCGCCGTCGCTCGTTTCCGCTTCTTCTCTTCCATGTCTCGGCGTAGAGAGGAGATTTTCGTCTTCACCTGCGCCCGTAGCTTTTCTGTACCCTTGTGTTTGGGAGTTAAGCTCAGGAATTCTTGGAGAAGCATCACTTTATGTCGCGGATTCCTTGCTGTTGATGCCTCACTCCACTTTTTTTTCGCTTCTGGCGGCAGATTCGTCGTCATCCCGCTTGGAGACCCCTTAGCGTTTGACCTCTCCGTTCAAATAGAGGACAATCGGTCATATTAGATGTTATCATGGAACATTCATTGCACTTTTCCAAAAACACAGTGAAGCAAACTTAATATTGCTGAAAGAACAGTGATGTAAAGAGATTTCCATAATTGAGGCGCGAAAATGAGTAAATCTACTAAACCCCACATGAACTTAATCATCATGGGTCATGTTGATCACGGGAAATCCACAACAACCGGTCACTTGTTATATAAGGCTGGAGCGATCGATGAGCGTGTAATAAAATCTTATGAAGAGGAAGCCAAGAAATTAGGAAAGGAAACATTCAAGTTCGCTTGGGTCCTTGACAACTTGAAGGAAGAGCGAGAACGAGGGCTGACTATAGACCTCAGATTCCTCAAGTTTGAGACAAAGAAGTACTTCTACACAGTAATTGACGCTCCAGGTCACCGAGACTTCGTCAAGAACATGGTTACAGGCGCAAGTCAAGCAGATGCTGCGGTACTCTTCGTCTCAGCAAAGAGAGGAGAGTTCGAAGCAGGCATTAGTTCTGGTGGACAAACGAAAGAGCACGGATTCCTTGCTTTCACCTTGGGATGCAGTCAGATGGCTGTAGCAGTTAACAAGATGGATGACCCCACTGTAAACTGGAGTCAAGAGCGCTACGAGGAGATTAAGAAAGAGATCGGAGGAATGCTTAAGACTATTGGCTTCAAGGTAGACAAGATCCCGTTTGTGCCCACCTCCGGTTGGACTGGAGATAACCTAGTCGAGAAGAGTGATAAGATGACATGGTACGACGGACCAACTCTGTTTGAGGCACTCGACTCTTTCACGCTTCCACCCAAACCCTTGGACAGGCCACTGCGACTTCCAGTTCAGGACATATACACCATCACGGGTATTGGAACTGTTCCAGTGGGACGCGTTGAAACAGGGGTCATTAAGGAAGGGGACAACGTTATTTTCATGCCCTCAAATGTCAAGGGAGAAGTAAAGTCCATGGAAACACATCACGCTAATGTTCCCAAAGCTGAACCAGGAGACAACATCGGATTCAGTGTTCGAGGCATCGAGCGAGACGACATACAGCGAGGAGATGTCTGTGGACACGTGAGCAATCCTCCAACCGTGGCAAAAGAGTTTATCGGGCAGATTATTGTCATTTATCACCCTACCGCTCTTGCTGCAGGATACACTCCAGTTCTCCACTATCATACTGGACAAGTAGCCTGTAAGTTCACGGAATTAATCCGCAAGATCGATCCAAGAACGGGTCAAACGGTTGAGGAGAAACCAGCCTTCCTAAAGACCGGCGATGGCGCATTTGTAAGAATGGAACCCCTCAGACCAATATCGGTAGAGGCGGTAGCAGACTTTAAGGAGCTTGGTCGCTTCGCAGTTAGAGATATGGGTACTACTGTAGCAGCAGGTATAGTGAAAGAGATAACCAAGAAAGGTCCTTGAGACCGCCATCGTCTTGATGGCATTCCAGAAAGTCTCCTTGTTCCTCAAAGGGGATAGGCTCTTCTGTAGCACAGGGAGAGGTGAAGGAATTCGAACTCTGAAACGTTGGATTCATTTGTAGCGAAGCCGAAGACTGAGTCGTACCCAACTATTGTCGTTGATAGCCACGAAGCCGCATCTGCATCGGGAATTGTGAAGAAACTCATGGAGAGAGGGGTCACAGTGAAGACCCAACACCTCGAAAAAGGAGACTACATTGTTTCCGACAGATGTGCAGTTGAACGAAAAACAGTCCGTGATTTCGCATACACCCTCACACGTAGACACCTTTTTAATCAGATCTTGACCTTGAAGCACCATTATGAAACCACCATTCTTATCCTTGAGGGCTACTTACCGATGATCTACAAGTTCACCCGCGTGAACCCGATGGCAATCTGGGGCGCGATGTTTTCGCTAGCCAAGAATGGGATACCTATCATTCACACAGCGAATCAAAAGGAGACCGTGGACTTTCTCATCACAGCAGGGAAACAGGAACAGTTTGTTTCAAAACGAATCCCTACCCTACATGCGATAAAGAATACGCAGACTCTAGCGGACTCGCAGTTGTACCTCCTCGCTAGTCTCCCAAACATCGGTTATGAAAAAGCAACGGCGATTCTTCAGGCTTACAGCACTCCGATGGCTGCTCTATCCAACGTGGAAACATGGCCCAAGCAGGTTCACGGAATTGGGCCTCTCATCACGCGCAAAACTGACGGAATACTGAATACACCCTTCGTGAAAGACTAGAACAGCTGAAACCAGTTTATCACACACCCTCTTAGCTGACAGCCTGAAACTCAGGCATAAAAGAATACTGACCATCGTACCACAGAAACTGTGACCCCGATGAGAAATCACTAAACCTTATAAATGGGAGAAGTCGAATACACTCTGCAATATAAAAAGGGTGAGGCTAATGTCAAAACCATTCTATGTTACTTTTGAAACCCCTAAAGAAGTTGCAGATGCAGCCTATGAAGCCCTCCAGATCGCAACCCAGACAGGTCGAATCAGAAAAGGTACAAACGAAGCCACCAAAGCCATAGAGCGAGGAATCGCAAAACTGGTTGTCATTGCAGAAGATGTTGAACCCCCCGAAGTAGTAGCTCATCTACCCATACTCTGTCAAGAAAGAAAGATCCCATATATCTTCGTTCCGACAAAGAAGAGAATCGGTGAAGCCGTGGGCATAGACGTTCCTTCTGCCTCCGTCTGCATCATTGAAGAAGGAGATGCTGCAAAACTCATAAAAGAGATCGCGGATCGCATAGCCGAGCTTCAGCGAGGCAAAAGCTGAGATGAGTGACACTCGGACAAGTGAAGAACCAGCGAATACTCCTGCAGAAGTGATCCAGATAATCGGTCGTACAGGAACTACTGGCGAAATTAACCAAGTGCGAGTACGGCTTTTGGAAGGAAGAGAAAAAGGAAGGATCATAACCAGAAACGTGAAGGGTCCAGTCCGAGTTGCTGACGTTCTGATGTTGAGAGAGACGGAGCGAGAAGCCAGAAAACTCAGGCGATGAGACTCTGGGGGCAAGAAGATGCCAAGATCGAGACCATGTTCCTTCTGCGGTTACGAGTATCCTCAAAGCTATGGTCACCTGTACATCAGAAACGATGGGACAGCCCTGTGGTTCTGCTCCAGCAAATGCCGAAAAAACAGCCTTAAACTGAAGAGAGACTCTAGAAAACTAAGATGGACGAAATACTATGGAAAAGAGGAGAGGGGTAGAGCTTAGTAACAGGTAGCCCTATGTTAAGTCGAACAAAACAGTTTATATCGATGATACCGCAACCTTTGTAAGTTTCCTCATAGGGAACCACATCCTGAAAGGTGCTGAGACCCTTGCCGACGCGACAACCCATCGTCTGCATTCTAGGCCATGTCGATACAGGGAAAACACTTCTGCTAGACAATATTCGGAAAAGCAGCGTTCAAGCAAGAGAAGCAGGCGGGATAACTCAACACATCGGAGCGAGCTTTTTTCCGCTCAACACTCTTCGGGAGATCTGTGGACCCTTACTCCGTAGCCTTAAGGGAAAAGTGAAGATTCCTGGTCTTCTGATAATTGACACGCCAGGTCATGAGGCCTTTGCAAACCTCAGGAAGCGTGGAGGCGCGGTTGCAGACATAGCGATCCTCGTTATCGATGTGCTCAAAGGCTTCGAACCTCAGACCCACGAATCTCTGGAGATACTAAAAACTAGAAAGACTCCATTTCTAGTAGCCATCAACAAGATCGACCGTATCCATGGGTGGGTTTCTCACGGAGACGAATCATACCTACAATCATACAGTTCACAAGCCCCATCAGTTAGAGAGGATCTTGACAACCGCTTATACACAGTTATGGGAACCTTTTCACCGTTGGGATTTCAGTCCGAACGTTTTGATCGAATACTAGATTTCACCAAAACAATCGCTTTGGTTCCAGTCAGTGCGAAGACAGGAGAAGGAATCCCGGAACTACTCTCAGTTCTGGTTGGACTAACTCAGCAGTTTCTGCAGCGGAAGCTGCAGGTTACAAGAGGTCCAGGAAAAGGAACTGTGCTTGAGGTAAAGGATGAACCCGGACTTGGAATGACGATTAACGCAATAGTCTATGATGGAATCCTGCGAAAAGGTGGCACTATTGTAGTGGGCGGAAAAGAGCAGCCCGTAGTGACAAAAATCCGTGCGCTCCTTTTGCCGAAAGCCCTTGACGAGATAAGAGATCCACGCGACAAGTTCTCCTCAGTAGACTCAGTTACTGCAGCCTCAGGTGTGAAGATCGCTGCTCCAAGCTTGGAACTCGTTCTCCCCGGAGCCCCCTTATATTCAGCGACAACTGAAGGTTCAATCGAGAAATTCGTCAGGATCGTCTCAGAAGAAGTTGAAAGCATCAAGATCAGTACTGACGTGGATGGAGTGGTTCTGAAAACCGACACCTTAGGCTCTCTGGAAGCCATCGCAGCCAGCTTGAATCGAGAGAATGTACCTATAAGGTTGGCAGATGTCGGAGACGTGTCGAAGAGAGATGTAACAGAAGCCAATGTCGTTAAGGAGCATGAACCAATGCTCGGTACGATTTTAGCCTTTAACGTGAAAGTGTTGCCCGATGCCGAAATTGAGGCCAGTGACCGAGGGATTAAAATCTTTCAGGACGACATCATCTACAACTTGGTTGACAGTTTTGTCGAATGGATGCAGAGTAAGAGCGAAAGGCTTGCTCATGAGACTATGGATCGACTCGTAAGACCTGGAAAAATCCATGTTCTACCTGGATACGTCTTCAGAAAGGCGAAGCCTGCTGTTGTCGGAGTTGAAGTATTAGCCGGGCAGATAAAACCAAGAATCTCCCTTGTTCGAGAAGACGGAGAGGACGCTGGAGGGATCCAGCAGATTCAAGATCGAGGAAAACCTGTTTCAGGAGCTGCTGTCGGAATGCAGGTTGCGGTCTCGCTTGACAAACCGGTAGTGGGTCGGCACATTCACGAGGATGACATTCTTTATGTTAGCATCCCAGAAGCCCACGTAAAGATTTGGATGACTGAATTCGTCGAACGCCTTACTCCCGAAGAGAAGTCAACCCTTGAAGAGCTTGTGGAAATCAAGAGAAAGAAAAGCCCATTCTGGGCTTCTTGATTCCAGCTAGCGATTCACGTTTTGTGTGTTCTCTTTTTTCAAAGCTTCTACTTAACCGAGTATCTTCCGACAACGTACAAGCATATGTCGTAAGAATGTCGTACAACTGTTGAGTGCTGACCTGAGCTATTCGATACTCGTAGTTTAATGTCGGCTATTCTGAGGAGCTCAAGATAAAATCCGACAATCTTATATAGTCTTCCTGCCTTAAGCAATTCTCGGAGTCATATGTCCCGATTATCAATGAAGAGACCCGCCACAAGAGGCGAATTCATCCGACAACTGAGCGAAGCCATTGCCGAAGAAACTCGTGCAAAGCTAAG